>NZ_JBBEGC010000001.1:0-75454 GCF_037401995.1 Saccharothrix sp. CCNWYY140 | reverse complement strand
ACAAGGCCGAACAGCACTACCAAACCGGCCTGGGCATTGCCCAGCGCCTGGCCACGGCTGACCCCGACAACGCCGAACACCAGCGCGACCTCAGCATCAGCCACAACAGGCTGGGCGACCTGGCGGTGGCGCGAGGTGACACCAACAAGGCCGAACAGCACTACCAAACCGACCTGGACATTGCCCAGCGCCTGGCCACGGCCGACCCCGACAACGCCCAATACCAGCGCGACCTCAGCATCAGCCACAACAGGCTGGGCGACCTGGCGGTGGCGCGAGGTGACACCGACACGGCCCAACAGCACCACCAGGCCAGCACAGCGATTACACAGCGCCTGTCTGCCGGATCGAGTGGCCAGGTTCTTTGAGCTTGGTGTTCGCGTCTAAGCGGGTGACGATCCTGTTCCTTTGGCGTTCTTTGCTCTGGTCACGATGCTGCGGGGCGTCGTCGAGCGATAGTATCGCGGCATCGCTGGCGGTCCGGCTGGCTGCGGTGATGGTCTGACCGGTCAGGGTTGGCAAGCACAGGGCTCCGCTCGACCGGCGTTGTCGACCTTGCCGGCTTTGGTCAGGTGCTTCGATGCCACACCGGGCGTCGGTCTTCCACTGCGGGTACGTACGGGGTGGTGCGGATGCCGTGGGGACGGGCTCGCTCGACGTAGGAACGCAGGGCGGGGGTTCCGGTCTGGAGGGCGTGGGCGATGTCGGTGAGCATGTCGGTCACGTTGGCCCAGTACGGGTGATCTTGCTGCCGGCGTCACGGCTCCAGTAGTGGACGCACCCGTGCCAAGGGCCTGGTCGTAGGTCCACGAAGAGGTGGTCGCCGGTGCCCAGTGACGCGATCGGGACGAACTCGATGTGGAACACGCCGGAACGCGTGCCGGCCTGGTCCGCAGAGGGTGCTGAAGACGGTCCTACGACGTCGGATGCCAGGAGGGCGGAGGGGCACCCCTTACCCGCCGTCCGGGACCCCTTACGGCGGCGGGTAAGGACATCAACCCCCGAACCCACGTGAACTCCCGATGCCGGGGACACCACCTCAGGACGAATCTTCGTGTCACACCGGGAACGGAACTAGCCGGACCCGGAGGACACCAGGAGTGAAGTCATCATGGAGTGGACCCCCGAGGCCATCAAGGCGGAGATCGACTACCGGCAGGCGGCGTTGCGTGAGGACGCCGCGCACAGTCGGCTGGTCCGGGCGAGCTCGGCTCCGAAGCGCTCGTGGTGGCGCATCGCTCGGGCTGTGAGGTTGGGGTGAAACGGCACCCGTGCGCCGGGCTGTCAGTTCCGTGGTGCGCGCACGCCTTCGCGGTAGTTGGGGTAGGTCGGGGTCCATCCCAGTTCGGCGGAGATGCCGTCCACCGCGCGCAAGAGGGCGTCCAGGTCGAGCATGTCGGCGACTACCACCAAGGAAGGCTGACGGCCGAAACGGCGAGTGGCGCGCGCGTCACACCGGGGACGTTCACGCGGCCGGGCTCTCCAGGGTGATGCGGCTGTAGTCGTCCTTGCGGATCGCGCGGCCGATGGTGCGGATGGGCAGGCTCCACGCGCTTTGGTCGGCGATCAGTTTGGCCAGTTGGGCGGATTCCCAGTTGAGTTTCTGGTGGACCAGGCCGACTTCTTCTTCGTCGGTGGTGGTCAGGTACGAGACCGCCGACCACCACACGCGTTCCCGGTAGTGCTTGAGGCCGGTGCTGCTGAGCACGATGTCCAAGCCTCGCAAGGTCTTACGCAGCAGGGTGATACCGCCGCCGTAGTCGCGGGTGAGGGTTTCGGCGATCTGCGGGATCGAGCGGACCAGGATGTTGTTGACCTGGTCGTGGTCGAACTTGCGGCGGGGGAGCAGCAGGTGCGCGGCGTCGTCGCCGTGTTGCCTGAGGTTGAGGAACGTGCCGTAGGCGAGGTCGTAGTTGATGTGCGCGTTCAGCCCGAGCAGCAGGTCTTGCAGGACCGTGGAGGACTTCTCCTCGGCCATCCGGTGGGCGGTCTTCCAGGCGCGCTCCGACTCCGGGTCCCGGTCGAATGTGGTCAGCGACTGGAAGTACAGCGACGCGAAGTAGCCGGCCTGGGCCCGGACCCAGTCGCTGTCGAAGAAGATGGGGTTCGTGTAGTCGCCGCGCCGGTGGACGGCCGCGTGCACGTTCAGCGTGATGATGTAGTACGCCCGCAGGAACACGGCCCGGTAGTCGTTGCGCTCGTGGAAGTACCGGAGCGCGACCTGCATGCAGGGGATGGCCTCTTCGATGGTGGTCGGGCGCTGTGCGGCGATGCTGTCGAAGTCGGTCACGGGAACTCCTGGGGGTGGATGCGGCACGCGTGTCCCGGCCCTCGCCGGAGCCGATGTAGAGGACCCGCGGCGACGCCCCCAGATACAAGTCGACCTCGATCGGGGTCTCGCGGAGCGGTGATCGCTCCGCGAGACCCCGGCCGTCGAGGCGTCAGGCGGTCGTGCAGGCGACGGTCGGAACCGGGTTGGTGCCGGTCCACGAGCCGAGGAAGCCGAACGACGTGCTGCCACCCGCGCCGACGGACCCGTTGTAGCTCTCGTTGCGCACGGAGACGTCCTGGCCGCTGGTGGTGAGCTTGCCGTTCCAGAGGTTGGTCACCTTCTGGCCGGCGCCGAAGGTCCACTTCACCGTCCACCCGGACAGGGCGGTCGAGGAGTTGTTGCGGACGACCACCTCGCCCTGGAAGCCGCCGTTCCACTGGCTGGCCACCCGGTAGGTCGCGGTGCAGCCGGCCCCGTTGTCACCGGTGGTCGTGGTGGTGGTCGGGGTGCCGCCGAGGGCTTCGTACACCGCCCAGTAGGACGGCTTCTTGGCGAAGTTCTCGTCGTAGATCAGGGCCGCGCCCTCGCCGGGGAACACCGAGGGGATCCAGGAGTAGCCGTCGGAGAAGTCCCACACCGTGATGCCGACGCACCGCGTCACGGCCAGGCATGCGTTGACGACGGTCCGGTAGTCGGCCGCCTGCTGGGCGTCCTTGGTGGCGTCCCGCGGGACCCGCATCCGGATGTCCAGCTCGGTGAGGGCGACGTCCACGCCGAGGTCAGCGAAGCGCTGGATGTTCTGCTGCACCGTGCTCGGGACCTGGCCGAGGATGAGGTGGGCCTGCAAGCCGACGCCGTCGATCGGGATGCCCTGCTGCTTGAACGACTTGACCATGTTGTACACGGCGTCGCTCTTCGCGCCGATGCCCTCGATGTTGTAGTCGTTGTAGTAGAGCTTGGCGCCGGGGTCGGCGGCGCGGGCGGCCTTGAACGCCTCGGCGATGTAGCTGTCGCCGATCTTCTGCTGGAACACCGACTGCCGGCGGGTGCCGTCCTCCTCGAACGCCTCGTTGACGACGTCCCAGTGCACGACCTTGCCCTTGTAGTGGCCGGCCACGTTCGTGATGTGGTTGCGCATCACGCCGAGCAGCTCACCGGCCGGCACGCTGCCCACCCAGTCGGGCAACTGGTTGTGCCACACGAGCGTGTGGCCGCGCACGATCTGGTTGTGCGCCTGGGCGAACGCGACGATCTGGTCGGCCTGGCGGTAGTCGAACTGTCCGCGGGTGGGTTCGGTGTACTGCCACTTCTGCGTGTTGCCGACGGTGATCTGGTTGAACTCGCTGCCCAACACGGCCGTGTAGGGGGCGTTGTTCAACGTCGGGTTGTCCGTCGCCGAGCCGAAGTAGCGACCCTTGGCCGCGGCGAGCTGCCCAAGCGTCGGGTCCGCCTCCGTGGCGGACGGCGCGGCGACCGCCATGCCGACGACGAGCGTCCCGGTGACGGCGATGGCCGTCGCGGCGAGGACGCGACGCGCGCGTCCTGCTGGTGCTGGCATCTGTCTTCTCCTGACATCGGTGTCGGACGATCGCGCAGCCTTCGAAAGTTTCGATGCAACTTCCGAATGTTAACTCGCTCGACCGTAAGGTCGGCAAACGGCGACCGTCAAGACGTCCTGCCGCACCAAGAACCCGAAACATCCGGCTGAGCCCGCTGACGAGCGCCTGGCCCAGGCGGATACCGGTGAGGCTGAGCTTGGTGGTGTGTCGGCTCGGCAGCCGCGCGGCCGTTACTACCGGGCTGCCGGGGTGATGGTGCACGGTCGGTGTGCTTACCCGCGACGGTTCCGCCTTGCTGCTGCCGCTGTTGCTCGCGGGAGCGGTCGAGGGGGCAGCCTTGGGGTGGGGGCAGGCCACGGTGTTGCGCCGGGCTGATGTGGTGGTTGTCGGCCAGGTCGCGGTATTGAGCGAGGGTGTGTGCCCCGCCTCATCCGCCGTCGTCCGTAGCTGCACACGTGCGCGTGCTGTTGACGCAGAGCAATGACGATCGAGCGCACGTCACCCCCGAAGGGCGTGTGATACGGCCGAACGGCTGACCGCGGCGGTGAACGTTCTGGTCGATCAAACCGTTCCGTGGAAGCTCTCCTTATGAGCTGTCCGCCGGACGTGAGAAGCGAACCTCAGCAGACCTCCCTCGGTGAGCTGCTCCCGCGAGTATGGCTCGCATCAATATCAGTGGGAGCGTTCGCGGCGGCGACGGCCGCGCAAGCGCTGAGTCACGACAGCGAGGGCGACGTCGTGGTGCCCGTGGCTGTCGGCGTCATCTCTGTGAGCGTCGCGGTCGGCGCGATGCTGGTGGCTTTGATCGTCGGTCGCCGCCTCAACCGACAAGCCGGCCGCTTCCCGGTGATGACGCCCGCCGGGCGTATCGAGCAGGCCCGCGACCACCTCGACTCGACTGCGCGCTTGCTCCGCCAACTCGAGGACGAGTTGACGACGTTGACGCGGGTGCTGGAACAGCGCCAAGTCGATGCCGATCGTTACCAGCGGCTTGCAATGCTGAATGCCGATCAGGCCAAGCTTGTCGAGCACTTGGTCGCGCGCCAGTTCGAGCGGCAGACGCGCACGACGTGGCGGCTCCAGGGCTTCCAGATCACGACGGCGTTCTTGCTCGGGCTGGTGGTCAACTGGATATCCCAGCCCGCCCTCTACTGGCTTTCCAGCTTCTGGACCTAGCACCTGGCGGGGTTCGAGGTGAAGGACCGGACGCCAAGGTCGCGAGTGCGGCTGTGAGCTGCGGCGGCCGACCTGATCATCCAGCGAGCAGCCCCGTGACCGCGCGATCGACGCCGAGGGCGAGCACGCGCCTGCTCGCCCTCCAGGAGGCACTCGCCGATCTGGGCCACGAGGTCGACGGGATCTTCGGGGCGAACACCGACACCGCGGTCTCGGCGTTCAAATCGGACGAAGGGCCGGCGCCGACCGACCCGGTCGCCGCCCGGGGAACGATGCGCCGCCTCGACTCGTACGACGAACCGGCGTGGGTGGAGTACGACGCGGCGCAGCGCCGCAACTTCCACGTCGACTGGTCCCCCTTGGGGCGCGGCCACAGTCCTTCGCGGTCTGGACAGCGGTGATGGCGACGCCCGAACGGCCTCTTGCTCTCTCCCACGACGACGCTCACGCTGAACACAACTGGAGGGGAGTACTCCCTAAGCGGTGGTGTCGTCAGCACGGAGTCCGGCATTGGGCTCCCGGTGCCACCGGTCGACCACATCCGGTCGGCGGAGGAGACCTCCGGACTTTCGCGTGCGCGCGATAAGCCGGAGGGTCCTCAGTGCTCGAGAACACCGCTTTACTCGTCAGCGTCGCAGGTGTGGTGACGTTCAGCGCGGCGAAGCTCGTCGCACTCGTGATCGCGCTCAGGGGGAGTGCCCCTGAGCAGCGCCCCGAGTTGATCCGTGCGGTCGCGGAGTTGTTCGGTTCCCGGCTCGCCAGGACCAAGAGGGCCCAACCGAAGCGGCCTGCTGTGCAGGCTCGCCCACCTGCCCCGAAGCGCCCCGCCCAGGACGTGTGAGGGGCCGTTTCCGGGCCAGGCCCCACGGCGGCGGGGTGGCCGGGAGCGGTTCGCGTGAGATCAGAACGAGCCGGATTTGGAGGTTCGGTGGCCTGTCGGGGTGACGGGAGCGGAGGTGAAGTGGATGGTGGTGCCCTCGCCTGTCAGGGTGACCGATACCCGGTCGCCGGAAGGGACCTCTTCGATGCCCGTGAGCGGGTGGTGGGTCCAGCCTTCGATTGTCAGATCGGTGACCGACGGGTACTTGAGGTGGAAGCGGATCCAGTCGTGTTCCGGGGGGGCTTGCCAGGTTTGGCGGGACGTGTCGTCCAGGGGCCCTTCGAACGAGGCCGTGATCGCCTGGTCCCGTTCGTCCCAGTGCAGGGCGTAGAGCTCGAACGCCGACAGGTCAGATGTGCTCATGGTAGGTGTCGACCTCCGGGCCGGGGACCGTCGTGTGCAGCCGCTGGTCCAACCTGCTCGTGAACTCGTGCGGTCCGTCGTCGATCGCGTCCGGTGGTGTGCTGTGGGCGCTCACCTTGCCGAAGCGGATCTGGTCCGCGCACGTCAGGGTCAGCCGCACCGACCGGCCGGTCACCGTCACGGCCAGCCTCGCTCGCGGCCGGTCGGCGAAGTCGACCGAGACCGTGGCGGGCAGCGGGCCGCCGGACAACCGGACGTCGTCGACCGCCAGGAACCCCAGGTGCGCCTGAACCCGGCTGTGGCCGGGCACGTCCGAGGCGACCGGGAGGTCGACCCGCAGGGTGCAGCCGGGGCCTCGGCGCTCGAACCGGACCGACCGCAGCACCAGCCCGGTCAGGTCCGGTCCCTGCGGGTAGAACCGGGCGAGCAACTCGGCGTCACGGGGCAGGAGTCGGTCTGCCCAGCTGGGGGTTGTAATAGTAGTGCTCCTGCGCTCCGGGGACCTGGCCGTTGCGGGTGTTTTCATAGGGTCGCACATGGACGTGCGGCGGTTGGTCGCCCACGCCGCCCTCGCCGAACTGGTGACCCGTGTAGTGGTCCTGGAACACGATCAGCTCGTCCCGGTCGTTGAGGTAGACCTCCTCCGGGAAGTACACCGGCTGGAAGTCGTCGTCCAGGATCTGCTTCCCGCCCGGCGTGGTGGACGGCACCATGCGGTGTTCCAGGGGTTCGGCGCCCGGCGGGACACCGGCGTCGGCGAGCGCCTGCTGCTTGGCCTCGTCGCCGCTGACGTCGCACCCCTGGAGACCGAGGGGGTCGACTTGGCGGGTCGGGTTCGGCACGTACGCGCCGGGGTTGACCGACGGCACCAGGCCGAGCGGGTCGGGTGAGGCGTACCGCCCGGTCTCCGGGTCGTAGTAGCGGAAGTAGTTGTAGTTCCAGCCGGTCTCCGGGTCGTGGTACTGGCCCGGGAACCGCAGCGGGCAGGCCGTTCCACCGGCCTCGGCCACGGTTCGGCCCCACAGGGTGGTCGTGCGGCGCCACCCGACCTCGCCGCGGGCGTCGACCAGCTCGGTCGGGCTGCCGACGATGTCCGCCACGATCGCGTAGAAGCGCCGGTCGACCTCGTCCTGGTCGACCTGGGCGATGGGGGTGGCCGATCCGGGCTGGTACTCCCAGGTGCTGGTCCTGCCGCCGCTGTGCACGTGCTCGACGAGTCGCGTGCCGTCCCAGGTGAAGTCGACCCGCTCGACGGCGTGGCCGGTCGCGTCGAGGCGTTCCTTCGCGATCCGCCTGCCCATCGGGTCGTAGCGGTACCGCCAGGTGTGGCCGTCGGGGGTGATCACGCCGGTGAGCCGGTCCTCGGCGTCCCAGGTGAAGCGCGTCAGCCGGACCCGGCCGGACAGCGTGCGGTGTCGCCGTTGCACGACGCGGCCTTGTTGGTCGTGGACGTAGGACGTGCGGCCCGCGCTGCGCAGGCGGGTGGCGGCGTACTCGCGCGGTCCCTCGGAACCGTGGTCCACGACCGGCAGGTCGGCCCGGGTGATGTTGCCGACGACGTCGTAGTCGTAGTGCTCCGACCAGCCGTGCCCCTGCACGGAGACCACGCGCCCGCGCCGGTCCAGCACGAGTCGGCGCTCGCCGGCCGGGTCGCTGACGCCCTCCAGGTGACCGTCCGGCCGGTACCGCCAGGTGCGATGGGTGATCGGCTGCTTCCCGGCGACGACCTGCCCGGTGAGCCGGTGCGCGGGCGACCACGTCTGCGTCACGGTCAGTTCGCCCAGGCTGCGCTCGACCTGCCGCCCCAGCGGGTCGTGCCGGAACGCGATGCCCTCGCCCGCCGCGTGCAGCGCCACCGGGTTGCCCGCGCCGTCGTACTCCCAAGCCGACGTCACGCCCGCCGAGGTCCGGCGGAACACGCGCCTGCCCGCGGCGTCGAACCGCGACCGGACGGTCCGCCCGGCCACGGTCTCCGCCAGCACCCGCCCGCGGGCGTCCCGCTCGTAGACGACCTCGGCGTCCGGGCCGACCGCCCGGACCACGCGACCGCACCGGTCGCGGTCGAAGGTGGTCGTGCCGGCCGGTGTGCGCTTGGCGACGACGACGCCGTGGACGTCGCGCTCGTAGCCGACCGTCTCACCCATGCCGTTGGTGCGGGTGGACAGCCGACCGGCCGCGTCGTAGGTGTAGGCGAGGCCCCGGCCGTCGAAGTCCACCTCCCGCACCAGGCGACCGGCGGCGTCGTACTCGTAGCGCCAACTCAACCCGTGCGGCCCCACGACCTCCACGAGTCGGAGTTCGGTGTCGTAGGTGAACGACGTCCGCGCGCCGTCCGGGGCCGTGCGAGCGGCCGGCAGGTCGAAGAAGGTGAACTCGGTGCGGGTGACCTGCCCGAGCGCGTCGACGTGCTCGACCTGGTTGCCCTCGGCGTCGTAGCTCCACCGCTCGGTGCTCCCGTCGGGGCGGGTGCGTGCCAGCAGCTTGCCCTCCACGGTCCAGCTGTACCGGGTGGTGCCGCCGAGCGCGTCGGTGGTGGCGGAGACGCGGCCCAGGGCGTCGCGCTGGTGCCGGGTCGTGGCGCCGACCTGATCGGTGATCGCGGTGATCAGCCCGGCGTCGTCGGTCTCGTACCGCGTCACGTTGCCGAGCGGGTCGGTGGTGGCGCCGAGGTGGCCGCGTGCGTCGTACTCGAACCTCGTGGTGGCGCCGGTCGGGTCCGTTTCGCTCGTCAGGTTGCCGAGCTCGTCGTACTCGCGCACCCACCTGCCGCCCTCGGGGTCGGCGACCTCGGTCGCCAGGCCCGGCCCGGTGTAGGCGGCGGTGATCGTCGTGCCGTCCGGGCGGGTGATCGTGGTGACGTCGCCCTCGTCGTCGTAGGCGTAGCGGGTGGTGTGGCCGAGCGGGTCGGTGACCGCCAGCAGCCGGTCGAAGCGGTCCCACTCCCGGGTGGTCACGGCGCCGAGCGGGTCGACCTGCCGCACCACCTGACCGAGCTCGTTGAGCTCGTAGGTCGTCGCGTTGCCCAAGGTGTCGGTGTGCGTGGTGCGTCCGTCCGCGTAGGCGAACGTGCCGTTGAGCACGCCGCCGGAGCCGATGGTCGTGGTGGCCCGGCCTTCGCCGTCGTAGACGTACCGGTACCAGACGCCGTTGCGGTCGGTCCAGGACGTGAGCCTGCCGTCCTCGTCGTGCGTGAAGCGCAACGGCGCGCCGGACGAGTTGATCACCTCGGACAGCTGGCCCGTGTCGTCGTAGGCGTAGCGGGTCAGGGTGATCGGCTCGGCCGCGGACGTCAGCTTCAGGGCCGTCACCCGCCCGCCGTCCGTGTCGACGGAGACCTCGTACCCGCCGGAGTGCCGCACTCGCGTCGGCAGGCCCTGGCCGTCGTAGTCGACGTGGATCTCGCCGCCCGCCCGTCGCCGGACGGCCGCCAGCGGCAGCGTCGAGCGCGCGTCCCACTCCGCGCCGACGGGCTGGAAGTCCCACGCCAGCCCGCGCTGCGGGTGCACGACCTCGTAGCCGGCGCCGTTGCGCCGCAACGACATCCGCGGCCCGAAGTCCGGCAGCACGGCTTCCGCGCCGTCCGGCTTGGGGAAGCGCAGCAGGCGGCCGTCGTCGGTCGCCAGCCAGACGTGGGAGGGGCCGACCTCGACGCGCTGGTCCAAGGTCGAGGCCCAGGACGGGCCGAACAGCCGTCCGGACCGGTAGGCGGACTGGTGGTGGCGGGCGAACACCAGCGGCAGCAGACCGGGCAGCGTGGCGTCCGTCTGCGACAGCACCACCTCGCCGGTGGCGACGTCGATCGGGTCGTCCTCGCAGAAGGGCCGGTCGGCCGACTGGGAGGCGTTGTGCGGGTCGTCCACCGTGCTGTCGATGTCGCCGTCCGTCCGGCCCTGGTCCGCGCGCGGCTTGTCCGGTGTCGTGGTGCCGCCGGGGGACGTGCTGTCCGGGCTGGGGGTGTCGGTGGAGCTGCTCGGTGATGTCCCGCCCGGTGAGGTGCTGGACGGTGAGGTCGTGCCCGAGGGCGAGGTGGTGCCGGACGGGCTGGTGGTGCCCGATGGTGAGGTCGTCCCGGATGGGCTGGTGGTGCCGTCAGGGCCTTTGACGGTGGGGGCGTCGGGTGCGCTGGGGGTGCTGGAGGGGGTGGTGGTGCCGGGGCTGCTGGGGCTGTCGGCTTTGCGGCCGAGTTTGCCCAGCTTTTCCATGATCTCGCCGAGCTTGTCCAGGACCTTGCGGATGCGGGGGGTGACGTTGCCGATGGTCTTGACGAGTTTGCGGACCATGTCCGCGATGCGGTTGCAGACCTTGGCGATGGTGGAGGTGGCCTGGGCGACGATGAGCGGGGTGGCCAGGCCGAGGGTGGCGACGGCTTCGAGTGCCCAGGTGATGAGTTTGCCGACGACTTCGGCGACGAGGTCGCGGATGAGTTCGCGGACGGCGGCGACGACCTCGCCCATGATCATCACGCCGGCTCCGACGCCTTCGGCCAGCGAGGCCGCGCCGGCGATGGCGTCGGCGGTCTGGGCGGCGTGGCCGCGGTAGGCGTCGGCGGCTTGGCCTTGCCAGCCCGGTGCGTCCTGGCGGGCGAGTTCCTCGGCGACGGCGGCGACCTCGGCGGCGACGTTGGACCAGGTCTCGCTGAAGGAGCGGATGACCGGTGGGTCGCCGGCGAACCAGTCCAGGGCCTCCTTGAGCGGCTGGACGTGTTCGATCAGCCAGGACACGCCGTAGGAGGCGACGGTGCCGATGGGGTCGATGACCATCGACAGCACTTCGAGGCCGACGCCGATGCCGCCGAGCCCGGCGGCGACCCAGCTGCCGTCGGAGATGCCCTGCGCGAGGTCGTTCGCGGATTCGGCGATGCCGATGCCGGTGACCGCCGTGGTGTCGCTCTGCGCCGTCGCGACGAGGGGGTTGTTCACGTGTTCATCCCGTCGAAGCGCGCGGACTCGCCGGTTTCCTGGGCGTCGTAGGCGCGGGAGGTATCGCGCAGCTTGGCGGCGTTGTCCGACACGGTCTCCGCGGCCTTGGTCAGCGCGTCGACTCCCATGTCCTCGAAGGGTTGGAGCAGCATCGCGAACGGTTGGCACACCACGCCGTAGGCGGAGTCGTTCATCGCCACCGTCCGCGCGGCGTCGGCGGCCGTGCGCAGCCGGTCGGCCAGGCCTTCCACCCGCCCGGCCAGCGCCCCGATCTCACCGGTGACGGCCTCGTACCCGGTCATCGCGTCACCTCAGGTAGCTGTCGTCGGTGAAGTCCCCGTCGTCACCCGGACGGCGACGCGGTGGGGTGGGCGGCGTGTCGGTCTCGGGCTGGGGGAAGTTCCGCTCGGCCACGGCCACGATGTGCTGTCCCGAGGGGGTCTGGCCCACTGTTTCCCCGACGATCCGGGCCAGCTCGGCCGGGTAGCCGGCCTGCGCCTTGCCCATCGCCTCCATCACGGCCGCGGCGATCTGCTCCGGCCGCAACCGGCTCACCCCGTCGGTCATGGTCACCGCGCTGGGGATGCCGTTCGGCCCGACGGTCACGCTCACCGCGCCACCAGCGGCGGACGCGGTGATGGAGATCCGCTCGACCTCCTGCCGCATCGACTCGTACCGCGCGGCCTTCTCCTCCGCGTTGCGCTCCCAGTCGTCCACCAAGCGCTGCACGTTGGCCAACGGATCGGTCATCGGCTCCCCTCCGGTGACGTGACGATCGAGCCAAGCTACTGCGGGTGGGACGGCGCACAGGGCCGATCGGTTCCCCAGTTGACCGGTTCGGCGCAACCGGTTGCCCCGATTCGGGGGACGACGGGTGCGGAGCCGGGCGCAGGGCGTCAGGAGTTCGTAAGATTCGAACGCGTGGCGGCGGAACCGGACACTGCGGCATGATCGGGGCGTGATGATCCGGAGCCGGTCCCCGCGCACATGGCTGGTCGGGGTGGCGTCCCTGGCCGTCTTGGCAGCTTGTGGTGCGCCCACCTCGACGGGTGGGGCGGCTACGGCCCCTACCACCGTGGTGTCCACCACCTCCGTCGCGGAGACGACCGCGTCCGGTGCTGCTCGGGAGGTTCCCGAGAAGCTCCGGTTCAGCGCGAAGACCGTGGACGGTGCCCAGTTCTCCGGGGAGAGCCTTGCCGGCAAGCCGGCGGTGCTGTGGTTCTGGGCTCCCTGGTGTCCCAAGTGCCAGCGGGAGGCGCCGGGGATCGCCTCCTCGGCCAAGGACAACGCGTCGGTCACCTTCCTCGGGGTTGCCGCGTTGGACAAGGAGCCTGCGATGCGGGACTTCGTCCAGCGGTTCCAGCTCGGGGGGTTCACGCACCTCGCCGATGTCGACAGCGAGGTGTGGAAGCGGTTCGGGGTCACCGCGCAGCCTGCTTACGCGTTCATCGGGCGTGACGGCGCGATCGACGTGGTGACGAAGCAGTTGACCGAGCAGGAGTTGCGGGAACGGGTCGCCGCGCTCGCGGTGCCGTGATGGGGGAGGAACTGCTCCTCGCCGTCGTCGCCGGCATGGTGGCGACGGTCAACCCCTGCGGGTTCGCGATGTTGCCCGCTTACCTGGCCCTCGTCGTGCACGGGGACCGGGAGTCCGGGTGGGGTGGCGCGGTCGGCCGGGCTTTGGGGGCGGCGGCGGTCATGACGGCCGGGTTCGTCGTGGTGTTCGGGGTTTTCGGGCTGGTGATCGCGCCGCTCGCGGCTTCGGTTCAGCGCTTCCTGCCGTTCATCACCGTCCTGATCGGCGCGACCCTGGTTGTGTTCGGCGTTCTGCTCGTCCTCGGCAAGACGATCACGCTGATGGTGCCCAAGCCGACCCGGGGTGCTCCGACTGCCCGCCTGGGGTCGATGTTCGGCTACGGCGTGGCCTACGCGATCGCGTCCCTGTCGTGCACCATCGGCCCGTTCCTCGCCCTTGTTGGCACCACGTTGGGCAGTGCGGACGTCTTCGCGGGTCTCGCGGCCTTCGTCGCCTACGCGCTGGGCATGGGGCTGGTCGTCGGGGTGCTCGCGGTCGGTGCGACGCTGACCGACAACGTGATCGCGACGCGGGCGCGGTCCCTGCTGCCGCGCATTTCCCGGATCGGCGGCGTCCTGCTGGTCGCCGTGGGGCTGTACGTCGCCTACTACGGCGTGTACGAGCTGAGGTTGTTCTTCGGCGACGCCGACCCGGCCGACCCGGTGGTGGACTTCGCGGCGGGGATCCAGGGTGCCCTGGTCGACGCCCTCACCGCTGTGGGGCCGTGGCCCTTCGTCGGCGCGCTGGTCGTGCTGGTCTTCGTCGGTGTCGCGCTGTTCCGGCGCGCGAAGTCCCGGCGGTGACGGCTGCCGGCGCTTTGTAAGTCCACTGTGGACGGATTGGTGGACGGGGTGCGCCGGCGCACCTAGGCTCGTGATCGCGACGCTGCTCCTGGGGGGAGTGGCGTGGGGGTTGTGAGCATGGGGGTTGCGAGATGTCACGAGAAGTTGTGTCGCCCTACCTGAGAAACCTCTGCACGAGACCGGCGCACGGCACGGCGGTGCGCGCGCTCGGCGATCACGTCGAGATCCGGTCGTTCGAGCGCGAACTCGTGCGCGGCGCGCGGGTGGAGGTGCGGCGGCTGTCAGTGGACGGTCGGCCGGGGGAGCACCAAGAGCGCGAAACGTTCATCGGAGTGCGGCGGCGCGTGATCCACGTCGTGGACGAACACTCCATCACCGCCGTCGCACAGGCGGTGGCGGGCGATGACGAAGTCCGTGTGCTGCACCGGGAACAGCCGGTGGGCTTGCTGGTCGTCGACGACGTGGCGGTCGTGTCGGACTCCTCGACCACGTTGGTGGTGCGGGTACCCGCAGTGGTGGCGTTGGTGGCGGCGCACTTCGACGCGTTGTGGACCGCGGCGGTGCCGCTCACGGAGGGCGATCCCCGGACGCCGTCCGGCCTGTCCGCCGTGCAGCTGCGCATCCTGCGGCTCGCCGCCGGCGGCTTCAAGGACGACACGATCGCCCGGATGCTCGGCCTGAGCGCGCGTTCGGTGCGGCGGCACATGGAGAAGCTGGCGGCGCTCGCGGGCACCACCAACCGGCTGTCCCTGGGCGTGGCCGCCACTCGGCTGGGCTGGGTCTGAACCCGGACGCCGGCGCCCACCGCGGGCGCCGGCGTTCCTCAGCCGCTGTCCTCTTCCGGTCGTGTCCGCTTTTCCCCTCCCACAGGGGTTTCGCGCCGCAGATGATCGTCCACGCGGCGGGTTCCGCCGCTCTCCTCGGCCGGTCGCACCGGCACCCGTCCACCCATCCGGCTCCCCGGCGCGCGCCGCCGGCGGACCCGCGTGCCGTGCTCGGGAACGAGGAGGAGGCAGCGCGACACGAGGAGTGAGATGAGCCGGATGACGGCACGACGTCGGATCGGTCTGCTGGCCGTGACGACGTTGACCTTGGGGGGCACCCTCGGCGCGGTCGTCGCGCCCACCGCCGCGGCGGCGCCGGCGAGCGACCCCGTCCTGTACTGGAACGACGTCCTGCTGGAGACCTACAGAACCGTCGGAGGCGCACCCGGTCCCCTCGCCAGAGGCGGCGCTATGGTGCACGCCGCGATCTACGACGCGGTCAACTCGATCACCGGCACCGGCCAGCCGTACGTCTACAAGGCCGAGGCCCCGACCGCTTCTCTGCGCCACGCGGTCGCCCACGCCGCGCACGACGCCCTGGTCGCGGCGTTCCCCGGCCAGGACTTCGCCGACGAACTCGCCGGCGCCTTGGCGGGGGCGGGGTCGGACACCGGCAACGGCACCGGCCTGGGCAAGGCCGCCGCCGCCGCGATCGTCGCCAACCGCGCCAACGACGGGTCCGCGGACACCACGCCGTACCCGGTCAACACCGAGCCCGGCCACTGGCGGCCCACCGGCTCCGGCTCGGCGGCGACGCCGAACTGGGGCAAGGTCAAGCCGTTCACCATGACCTCGGGCACCCAGTTCCGCCCGCAGCACCCGGCCGGGCACTCGTCCATGACCTCGCTGCTGGCCAGTCCCGAGTACGCCGCGCAGGTCAACGAGGTCAAGAGCCTGGGCAGCGCGAACTCCACGACGCGCACCCCCGAGCAGACCCAGATCGCGCACTTCTGGGCCAACGACCTCGACGGCACCTACAAGCCGCCGGGCCAGCTGTTCGTCCACACCCAGATCGTGGCCAACCAGCGCGGCCTGGGCACGCCGGAGAAGGCGCGGCTGTTCGCGCTGGTCGCGCTGGCGATGGGTGACGCGGGGATCGTCGCCTGGGACCGCAAGTACCAGACGGACATCGACCTGTGGCGGCCCGAGTCGGCCATCCAACTCGCCGACACCGACGGCAACGCGGCCACCGCCGCCGACCCGAACTGGCGCCCGCTGTCGAAGTTCCGCGACGGCACGCCGTTCTCCCCGCCGTTCCCGGCCTACACCTCCGGGCACGCGACCTTCGGCGGCGCGTGGGCCGGTGCGATGAAGTCCTTCTTCGGCACCGACAACGTCACCTTCACGGCCACCACGGAGGACCCGTTCGCGCTCGGCGTGACACGCACGTTCACCAGCTTCAGCGCCGCCGCGGTCGAGAACGCGCGCAGCCGCATCTACCTGGGTGTGCACTACCAGTTCGACGGCGACTACGGCGTCTCCACGGGCACGGCGATGGCGGAGAGCGCGGGCGTGCGGTTCGTGCGTGTGGCGGGCGCGTCGACGCCGGGTGTGGTCGGCTGCTCCTTCGGCGACCTCTACAAGACCTACGACAACGGGCAGTTGAAGAACTACCACGCGTCACCCAACCGCGACACGGCACTGCAAGTGCACTTCGCGAGCAGTGACGGGGTGGCCCACTACGTCACCGTCGACAGCGGATTCCTGAAGGGGCAGAAGGGCTGGATCGGCAACTCCTGCGTCCGGTTCATCGCCTAGCGCGAAGGTGGCGGGCTTCCCTCGGGGAGCCCGCCACCGGTCTCCATGCCTCGGTTCACGCGACGACCGTCTTGCGGTCCGGTCGGGTGGTGCCGAACCAGCGGGTGATGATCGGGCCGGCGGTGGCCAGGAGCAGGACGTAGGCCGTCACGCGTGGGCCGAGGTTGGCGTGGCCCGCGCCGACGAGGCCGATGACCCCAGGGTGAGCAGGAGCAGCACGACGCCGATGGCCGCGCCGGTCTCGACGAACGCGAGCGGGTCGTGCACGGTCAGCCTTCGATGATCCGCCGCACGCCCTCGATGCCGTCGTGCGTGCCGATCACCACCAGGACGTCGCCGACGCGCAGCACCTGGGAGGGCGCCGGGGAGGCGATGACGTCCTCGCCGCGCACCACGGCCACGATCGACGCGCCGGTCCGGGTGCGGGCGCGGGTGGCGCCCAGCGGCTGGTCGGCGTGCGGCGACGCGGGCGGCACGACCACCTGTCCCGCCGCCAGCCCCGGCACCTCCTTGGTCAGGTCGGCGAACCGCTCGGCGATGCGGGGCGCGCCCAGGATCTCGGCCACCGTGTCGGCCTCCTCGCGGGTCAGGCGGAGCAGCGGGCGGCTCTCGTCGGGATCGGCCGCGGAGTACGCGACCACCTCGAACCCGCCCGACCGGCGCGCGATGATCCCGATCCGCTGCCCCTCGGCGTTGGTGAACTCGTACCGCAGCCCCACACCCGGCAGCAGCACCTCGTTGACGTCCATCGCCCCATGATGGCGCGGCCGTCCCCTTCGCACCTCCCGCCTTCGGGCGGTGCGGGTGATCGACGGCGGGTAGGGTGTTCCGCGGTGTGCCGGGAAGCCTGGTCGGCGATGGATGACGCCATGCCCACGACCAGGAGCAGAGATGACCGCGCACACGGTGCTGATCGGCTGCGGTCGGTCACCTCGGGGACATGATCACGCTCAACGGCGTTCGACGGCCCGCAGCACGACCGCGACCAGCACGAACCCCGCCACGAGCAGGAGCGCGACCGCCAGTCCGGACATGGGTGCCCACCTCGGGGTGTGTTGCGCCGAGAACGGTCCGATGCTAGCGCACAGTGTGACGGCTGCCACATCGACTCTCTTCAGGGGTGTTGACCATGCGTGCTCGTGATCTCGCCGAGGACTACCCGCTCGTCCGGTTGACCGACAACGCGCTGGACGCGGCACGGCTCATCGCCGAACAGCGCCGCCCCGGCGTGGTGGTGGTCGACGACGAAGGGCGTCCGGTGACCGTGCTGCCCGGCTCGCAGGTGCTGCGGTTCAGCGTGCCGGGTTACGTGCAGGAGGACCCGTCGTTGGCGCGGGTGTACGACGAGCAGGGCGGCGCGGACGTGTGCGTGCGCAGGCTGTCGGACCGTTCCGTGAAGGAAGTGTTGCCGCCCCAGGAGAAGCGCTACGAGCTGCCGATGGTGTCCGGTGACGCCACCGTGCTGGAGTGCGCGGCGACGATGGCCCGGCTGCACACCCCGCTCATCGTGGTCGCCGACGACGAGCGCCTCCACGGTGTCGTCACGGCATCGCACCTGCTGGAGGTCATCCTGAACGCCTCGGAGTCGCCCTCATGACCGTCAGCCAGGTGTTGTCGGTGGTCGTGTTCGTCGGCGCCTACATCCTCATCGCCACCGAACGGGTCCACCGCGTCGCCGCCGCGCTCGGTGGCGCTGCGCTTATGCTCGCCTTGGGGCTGACCGATGGCGAGACCGCGTTCCACTCGCTCGACGCGGGCGTGGACTGGAACGTCGTGTTCCTGCTGCTGGGCATGATGATCATCGTCGGGGTGATCAAGCAGACCGGTCTGTTCGAGTACCTGGCGATCGCGGCGGCCAAGCGCGCCAAGGGAAAGCCGTACGCGATGCTGGTCATGTTCGTCGTGATCACCGCTGTCGCTTCGGCCGCCCTGGACAACGTGACGACGGTGCTGTTGATCGCGCCGGTGACGTTCCTGGTGTGCGATCGGTTGGGGCTCAACCCGATCCCGTTCCTGATCGCGGAGGTGATGGCGTCCAACATCGGCGGCACCTCGACCCTGATCGGCGACCCGCCCAACATCATCATCGCCAGCCGCGCGGGGTTGTCGTTCAACGACTTCCTGATCCACCTCGCGCCGTTCGTGGTCGTGGTGATGGTGGTGTTCGTGCTGGTGTGCCGGTGGCTGTTCCGCGACGCGTTCCACTACGACGAGAAGCGCGTCGCCGAGGTGATGGCGTTGTCGGAGCGCGAGGCGATCCGCAACCGCACGTTGCTGGTGCAGAGCCTGGTCGTGTTGGCGCTGGTGCTGGCCGGTTTCGTGTTGCACAGCGCCCTGCACGTCGAGCCGTCGGTGGTCGCGTTGTTGGGCGCGGGGCTGTTGGTCCTGATCTCGAAGGTGACCACCGAGGAGGCTATCGCCGACGTCGAGTGGGAGACCTTGGTCTTCTTCATGGGCTTGTTCGTCATGGTCGGCGCGTTGGTCGAGACCGGCGTGATCGGCGAGGTGTCCCGCGCGTTGGCCGACGCGGTGGGCGGGCAGCCGTTGGTCGCGGTGATGGCGTTGTTGGGGATTTCGGCGGTGTTGTCGGCGATTGTGGACAACATCCCTTATGTGGCGACCATGTCGCCGATCGTGGGCGAGCTGGTGGCGGCCCAGGGCGGCACGGAGCAGGCCCAGGCGTTGTGGTGGTCGCTGGCGTTGGGCGCGGACTTGGGCGGCAACGCCACGGCCGTGGGCGCGAGCGCGAACGTCGTCGCCTTGGGACTGGCCGCGCGCAACGGCACCCCGATCAGCTTCTGGACCTTCACCCGTTACGGGCTCGTCGTCGCGGCGCTGTCAGTCGTGCTCGCCGCCCCCTACCTGTGGCTGCGCTACTTCGCTTTCGCATAGCCGCACGACACCGCCGGCAACGCGCTGCGCGTGCCGGCCCCCGCCGTGCAGCACTCGGGGACACGACCCTGGGCGGCCTGGGCATCGTGCTGGTCGCCGAGGAGCGCTGACCCGCTGAATCATGGCCGGACGCGAGGGTCTCGCCGTCGTTGCTGCCGGGGTGCCGCGGCGGTGTCTGCTCAGGCGCCGGCGCCGCCGTCCACGGGCACGATCGCGCCGGTCACCATCGAGGCTCGGTCGCTGAGCAGCCAGGCGGCGACCTCGGCGACTTCGCGGGGTTCGGCCATCCTGTCGAGCGGGGTGGCGGCGTTGTTGCGTTCGACGATGCCGGGGGTTGCCGCTTCCCACGCTTCGATCATCTCCGTGGCGGTGCCGCCGGGGGTGATGCCGTTGACCCGGATCCCTTGGCGTCCCCAGGTCACGGCGGCGGTTTCGGTGATGCTGTTGAGTGCGCGTTTCATGGCGCCGTAGGCGGGGAGGGCGGGGTTGGCGCGGCGGCTGCCGATGCTGGAGGTGTTGACGATGGATCCGCCGCCGTGGTGGCGCATGAGTGCGGCCTCGGCGGTCATGGCGGTCCAGTGCGAGCGGAAGTTCACCGTGAACTGCTCGTCGATGTCCTCCTCGCTCGTGGTGTCCAGCGGGCCGGGCTGCTGGATCGTCGCGCCGTTGTTGAAGGCGCCATCGAGGCGTCCGTGCAGTTGCTCGACGTGGTCGACGGCCGCGCGGATGCTCGCGCGGTCGCCGAGGTCGAGGGTGACGGCGTCGGCTACGCCGCCGGCGGCGCGGATCTCGGTGACGATCTGTTGGAGGGCGTCGGTGCCGCGGGCGGCGAGCACGACGGCCGCGCCCTCCCGTGCGAAGAGGCGGGCCGCAGCCGCCCCGATGCCGCGGCTGGCGCCGGTGATGAACACGACCTTGCCGGTGAGCAGGCCGATGGGTGCGCTGTCGTTGCGTCCTCGCGCACATCTCCACCGAGTACTACGTCCGGCTTGAACAGGGCCGCGCGCCGCGACCGTCGGCCGAAGTCCTCGCCGGCATCGCAGGCGCACTGCGCCTCACCGACGCCGAATCCGACCACCTCCACGTCCTCGCCGGCACCGCGCCGAGCCGCACCGGACTGCACCGCCGCGACGTCCGCCCCAGCATCCTCGCGCTGCTCGAACGACTGCCGCAGACGGCCGCCTTCGTCATCTCCGCCACCTTCGAGGTCCTGGCGTGGAACGACCTCGCCGCCGCGCTCATGGAGGACCCGGTCGTCGGCCCGATCACCGTCGACTGCGACACCCTCACCCTCACCGACCGCGACCAACACCTCGTGCTCTACAGCGCGCCCCCGAACTCTCCCGACGCCGAAGCCTTGGCCCTTCTCAACGTGCTGGGAGCCGGTGACTACCTGCGCTAACGCCCCGACACGGGCGGCGTCAGGGTGCCGGAGTCCTTTACGTCCTGACTAGTTTGGGTGACGGTCGACCCCGGCGGCGGTTCGCCACGGGACCGACGTCGACGCGTGGGAGGGCGGGCGATGGACGCGGCGCAGGCGATTTCGCTGGTGGTGGAGGAGATTCGGGCCGAAGGGGCGGATTACCCGACCCAGGGCTTGGAGGTCGAACCGTTCTGGGGTGGGTGGTGCGTGTTCGCGCCGGTGATGGTGGCCGATCCGGCGGACGACTCGCCCGGCCCTCGTCGGCGGTCGGTGTACCTGGTCGGGCTGAACGGGGTGGTCCACGAGGTGTCGTCGAGCGCGCCGGCGGAGGACGCCCGCTCCTACTTCGAGGAGGCGTGTCTCTGGTTCGGTGCGGGCCAGCCCGTGGGGGAGGACGGCTACACCGGGCAGAGCAGTCCGGACTTCAGCCGGTTCGTCCGGCCGCGCGCACCTCGTCGTCCTGCCGCCCACGACCGCCAGGCCGTCGAAGCCTTCGCCCAGGCGCTGCTCCACGAGCGCGACTTCCCCCGCTGGCTGAACGACCGCCTGTGGGAGCTGGGCGGCCTGGTGGGTGGGCCGGGGCACCTGGTCGCCCGGCGTCCGGACACCTCGTCGGCCGAACGCCTGATGGACTTCCTGGAGCCCGGCGACGAGCTCGGCGCGGGGCCGTCCCCGAGCGCGGTGTGGCGGACGTGGCCGCCGGTCGACCCGGCGAGTCTGCCCGACGTCGACACCGCGGGCTGGCTGCTCGTCCCCGGCGAGGCGCTGTGCGACTACCTCGACGACCTCGACAGCCCCGACCGACCGGACGCCGACGCGGATGCCGCGGGCCGCTTGTTCGACGCCATCGACGACCGCCTCGAGTCGTTGCACCTGTGGCGTGCCTGCGGTGTCGCCGACCTGTTCCCGCGGCTCGTCGCGGTGCGCCGCGCCGAACTGGCGGACGCCGATCTGGACACCCTGCGTCGACTCGCGGCCGAGGACGCCACCGAGGCCGTCCTGGACGCGCTGCTGACGCCTCCGTCCCCGGACGACGGGGACGTCCAGGCCCTGCTGCGCCTCGCGGTCGACGCCGAACAGCGCCGCCTGAACGTCATCGACCTCGACCCGGCGGCCACGGCCGCGTACCGGCGCGTGCTGGACCGCCTCGGCTTGGGCCTCGCGAACGACTGGTTCGGCGAGGTGTTCGCCGGGCAGGACCCGGAGGACCTCCCGTTCCTCGGGCACCGCGAAGTGACCGACGACCCCGGTGGCGGCTCGGCCGTCGTGGACGCGCAGGCCGCGATCGCGCTGGTGGTGGAGTGGATCAGGTCCCGTCGACTGGACTACCCGACCGAAGGGCTGGTCGCGGATCGGTTCGAGGCCGGGTGGAGCGTGTACGCGCCGGTCGAGGTGGACGAGAGCGACCCGATGGCGTTCCTGGACATGCCGGTGGGTCGGTCGGTGTTCCTCGTGGGCGACTCGGGGAGGATCAAGGAGACGTCGAGCTCGGTCCCGCCGGGGCAGGCGGAGGACGAGTTCATCGCCGAGGAGCGGGCCGCCAACGGGATGCTCGACATCGAGTGGGCGGCCATGCAGCTGCAAGCCGAAGGCGCCATCCAGAGCTTCACGATCGTCGACACCCCGCCCGAGGAGGCCGTCGCCGAGCACGCGTCGAGGTTGATCGAGCCGATCGTCCAGCAGTTGGCCCTGCTCGGCCCGCCGGGGTGGCGGCGGTTCGACGCGGTGTTCGCGGTCACCGTGTCCGCCGACGTGAGCCGGTTGCGGTTCCAGCTCGACCGTCCCGTCGACGCGATCACGGTGCCCGCGTCCGTCATGGCCTTGGTGCGCGAGCAGCGCGAGGTCGCGGCACGGATGCCGGCCGGGCCGTGGTGGCGGCTGTCGCTGACCGTCACGCACCTCGGCGAGACGACCGTGTCCTACGACTACGGCGACCAGCCGTTCCCCCGCGAAGACCTGCTGGCCCCCGAGCACTACCGCAACGACCTGGCCGCCTACCCGCGCGACCAGGTGCCCGCCTGGCTCACCGACTACCTGGCCACAGCCGACGAGCCAGGGGAGACGTCCGAGACCTTCGAGACCGAGGTCGAGTCGAGGCGGTTACGCGCAGACGCCCGCGCCATCACCTACGGCGACCGGTCCTTCGCACTCGACCGGGCCGAATTCGTCCGGTACCTCAGCTCCCCCGTCACGACCAAGCGCTTCCTCGGCCTCGGCTCGCGCCAGACCATCTGGTACTTCTCGGTCGGCGCGTACCCGGCGAGGTTCGAGAACACGATCGACCTGGAATTCGTCACCGACGGCAAGGACGCCGCACCACCCGAGGCGTGGACGTTCCTGGTGGGCCTGGCACAGCGCCACCTCGAACCACGGCTGGTCGCCGGACTGGTCGACCGGATCCGCCGGGGCGAGACGGTCGACATCGCCGGCTTGTCGGTGCACCGGGGCGGGGTCGACGCGCATGGGAGGACCCTGCCGTGGCGTGCGATCAGCGACGTGCGGGTCGCCGACAACCGGGTTTCGATCATCCAGGCGTCGGAGCCGGCCGTTTCGGTGCCGTTGGGGAACGTGAACGCCGTTCTCATCCCGCGCCTGATCGCCGCCGTCGCAGCACAGTTCGGCGTCTGACGTAGGTGCTACCGGGCGAGGCGGTCAGGCAGCTTGGCGAGGGGGTAGGTGCGCCAGAAGTAGGCGTCGGCCGCGTGCTGGTCGGCGGCGAAGTTGACGGCCTCGGCGATGCGCCGGTCCCGGATGCGGAACGCCAGCGCCCACAGGATGTCCAGGCCGGCCGGGGTGGTGCTCCAGCCGCGGTGCAGGTCCACCACCCAGTCGCCCTGGGCGGCCAGGAAGATCGGGTCGGCGCGGAAGCCCGCGCGGGCCAGTTCGCGGAAGAACGCCAGCACCTCGTCGACGCCGGTCTTCGTGCCGGACAGCGGGTGGTGGCCGGGGATCGTCCAGCGCACGTCCGGGGCGAAGAACCTCCGGAGCTGCTCGGGCTCGCCGGTCGCGTAGGTCGCGTAGTAGTCCTTGATCAGGCGGACGTTGGGGTGCTCGGCGTCGGCGTGCGCGGTCGGCGTGGTCAGGGTGAGGCCGACCGCGGCCAGGCCCAGGCCCTTGAGCAGGTCGGCTCGCGTCATCTCGGTCATGCCGTCGAACGTAGGTGCGGTTCCGGCGGGCTGACCAATGCCCGTGGCCATGCGGAATCCGCATACTGGGGCGGGTGGATGTCGATACCCGTGTGCTGCGGTACTTCGTCGCGGTGGCCGAGCGGCTGAGCTTCACCCGGGCCGCCGAGGAGCTGTTCGTGTCGCAGCCGGCGCTGAGCAGGCAGATCCGGCAGCTGGAGAACGACCTGCGGCTCGTGCTGTTCGCGCGGAACAGCCGCGAGGTGCGGCTGACCCCCGCGGGCGAGGCCCTGCTGCCCGCCGCGCGTTCCGTCGTGGCTTCCTGGCGGGACGCGCAACTGGCCGCCCACACCGCCGCGGCGTCGGTGGTGCGGGTGGGGTTCTCGGCCACCGGCGGGGGACTGCTCGGCACGCGGGCGCGCCAGGTCTTCGCGGACCGCCACCCCGGCGTGACCGTGGAACCCAAGCGCTTCGACTGGGGCGGCGAGGCGGAGGCCGTGCGCTCCGGCCGGGTGGACGTCGCCTTCCTGTGGCTACCCGCCGACACCACCGGCCTGCACGTCTCGGTCGTCGCCGTCGAGCCCCGCGTGGTCGGCCTCTCCCGCTCGCACCCGCTGGCGTCCCGCGCGGAGGTGGACATCCTGGAGTTGCGCGACGAACCGCTGGTGTGGACCAGGAAGGCGCCGCGCGCGTGGGTCGACTGGTGGGCCGTCAACCCGCGCCCGGACGGCTCCGCACCGGTGTGGGGGCCGGAGAACGACAACGTCGAGGAGATGCTGGAACACGTCGCGGCCGGCGCGGCGGTCTGCATCAGCCCGGCGTCGATGGCGGCCTACTATGCCCGACCGGACCTCGTGTGGCGGCCGATCCGCGACGTGCCACCGTTGCGGATCGCCGTGGCGTGGCCGTCGACCAGCCGCAGCCCGGTGGTCGCCGCGTTCGTCGCCGTCGTGCGCGAGTTGTCCGAGTTGGACGATCAGGGGTGAGCGGGCAGCCTGCGGCCCGCAATCGACTGTCGGTTGTCGACGGTGCCCTGTTCCGTCCTCACCGTCTTCCGGCGTCACCGATCGCGGCGAGGCCGGCCTGGACGTCGTCGCCGTTCATCAACGGGATCATCCGGACGGTCGCCTTGAGCGTGCCGAAGAACGGCTCCGTCAGCGGCGGGATGCGCGACGGGTCGTCGAGGTCGAAGACCAGGAACATCGTGCGCAGGCCGTCCAGGGGCCCGAAGTAGGCCGCCTCCGGCTTGAGGTCCGACCTCATCTGCTCCATCAGCTTCGGCATGGCCCCGCTCCGGATGGCCTCGTTCCCGGCCTCGGTGTCCATCTGAACGATCGCGAGCATGCGCATGGCACTCGCCTCCCTCAGCCGTGACGGGCCGGACGCCCTACGCGCCCGAGTACCCCGGCGGTCGGCAATGCCCTCAACGGTACGAGCGGTCCTCGCACCTCACCACTGGACCACCTGCGCATTCGCCGAACGGCTCGTGCACACCGGTACCAGCGGACAGCGGAACTCGCTGGTACCGGTGTGGACGTGCGGTCAGCCGGTCGGCATGCTCCACGTCTGGTTCGGGCCGTCCACGCAGTCCCACACCTGCAACTGGCGGCCGTTGGTGGTGTCGCCGGTGGCGAGGTCCAGGCAGCGTTTGGACCACGAGTTCTGGTACTGGTCGGTGCCGATTCGGATCCACCGCTGGTTGTCGCCGCCCCAGCACGGATGGGTCTTGAGCCTCGCGCCGTTGCCGATGGTCTCACCGGGCTGGTCCAGGCACTCGTTGCCGATCCTGATCTTTCCGGCGGCGGTGAACGTCCAGCGTTGGTTGGTGCCGTTCCAGCAGTCCCAGATGTTGACAGTGGCGGTGGCGCTGTCGCGGTCGACGCACTTCTCGGCGCCGTTCCACTTGATCATGCCCACGCCCTGGTCCGGTCCGCTGGGTGCGTTCGTCCACGCCTTGCTCAGGCGTCGGAAGGTCAGGGACTCGATGCGCACGGTGCCGTTGTTGGCGTAGGTGCGGATGCCGAGGCTGCCGCTGGAGGAGTCGAAGTTGACGTTGTCGGTGACCGAGATCCGGCCGTCGTTGCCGAAGGTCTCCAGTTGTCCGCGATCGACGAGGACTC
The DNA here is from genome assembly GCF_037401995.1 of Saccharothrix sp. CCNWYY140. Lineage (NCBI taxonomy): Bacteria > Bacillati > Actinomycetota > Actinomycetes > Pseudonocardiales > Pseudonocardiaceae > Saccharothrix > Saccharothrix sp. CCNWYY140. The sequence continues at coordinate 49,764 of NZ_JBBEGC010000001.1, read as the reverse complement.
GGAGCTTCACCCGGTTGTTCACCGGTGGCATGGGGGCGTCGGCGAGGGTCTGCCGGACGCGGTCGTAGCCGATCGCGGCGTCCCGGGTGCCGTCGGCGCGGCGGTGCAACTCGAAGCCGAAGTCGGTGGCCGTGGCCGCGGTCAGGTCGTAGGTCGCCTCGATCTCGTAGGTGTCGGCGGCGATGCCGTTGAACGGGTTGGTCGCGAGGTCGTTGGAGACGGTCAGGTTGGTCCAGGTCTGCGCGGGCTGGCGGATGGTGGAGATCTCGCTGACGGGGTTGCGGGTCACCCGGATGCCCTCCGGGAACGTCCTGAGGCCGAGCTGCGCGGGGAACGACGCGTTGCCGGTCCAGGTCGAGCCCTTGTTGCCGGGCTGCCAGAACATCTGGACCACCCGGTTCGTGGGCATGTTGGTGAAGGTGAGGCCGGCGTAGGCGGTTCCGCCGAAGTCGGTGTGCCCCACGTCCATCCGTTGCGGACGCGACCAGCCGGCGTCCGGCACGAACACACCCGCGCCGTTGAGAGTGCCGACGACGTACTCACCGCTCGCGTCTTGCAGGACCCACTTGGGGTTGGCGGTGTTGCCGTCGACCGGGAGTTGGTAGAGGTCGGGGCACTCGAACAGCCAGTCGGCGCGGTACTCGCCGCGGTAGGTCCAGTTGAGCAGGTTGGTGGAGCTGTAGAACTTCGCGGTGTTGCCGCCCTCGTTGCCCCAGAAGACCATGCCCCAGCGGTTGCGCGCCGCGTCCCAGTACACCTTGGGGTCGCGGGACTCGTACGGCGTGGAGATCACCTTGTTGCCGCCGTTGTACATCCGGAACGTCCGGGCGCCATCCGTGCTGTAGGCGATGGACACGCCGTTGGTGTTGGTGAACAACAGGATCGGGGCGTCGGTGCCGCTCTTGAGGCCGGTGACGTTGTTGTGGTCCACCCAACCGCCGCCGGAGAACAGCGTGGCGTTGTGGACACCCGGTTCCAGGGCGATCGGCTTTTGGGTCCAGTGCACGAGGTCGGTGCTGGTCGCGTGGCCCCAGTGCATCGTGTCCCAGTACGTGCCGTGCGGGTTGTGTTGGTAGAACAAGTGGTAGACGCCGTTGTAGTACAGCGGCGCGTTCACGTCGTTCATCCAGCCGCCCTGCGAGCTGAAGTGGAACTGGCCGCGGTACGGCTCGTTGTAGTCCGTCGCGTCGTAGGGGTATTCCGGGTAGGGGGCCGCTTGCGCCGCAGGGGCGGCGATCGCGGCGGCGGCGACTAAGGCCGCCACCGCGGGCAGGGTGGTGGCACGACGCCACAACGACCGGTGCAGGGTGTGTCTGGGCATGCTTGCCTCACTTCACGTCTGTGGGAAGGAGCTCGCTTGGTGCCGGGGTGTGTGCGTGGATGCCGCCCGCGTTCAGCAGGTCGCGGAGCGGACGTCGGTGGGCAGCAGTTCGTCGAACCACGGGGGATCGGCGCCGGGGCGGGTGCAGGTGATGGCCGCGACGCGTTGGGCGTAGGCGAGGGCGTCGACGAGTTCGGCGTGGGTCAGGGTGCTCAGGTTGGTCCGGGTGAGGAGGTCGTTGCGGTCCAGGGCGGCCAGCAGGCCTGCCATGAAGGCGTCTCCGGCGCCGACCGTGTCGGTGACGTCGACGGGGAGGGCGGGCAGGTCGACGTGACCGGTGGGGCCGGAGGCGTGCACGCCGTCCGCGCCGCGGGTGACCACGACTAGGGCGGGTCCCTGTTCGTGCCACTCGGTCACGACGTCGGCGAGGGGGCGGTTGGGGGCGATCCACTTCAGGTCGTCGGCGCTGACCTTGACGATGTCGGTCATGCCTAGCCAGCGTTGTAGCCGGGCGCGCACGGTGGCGGGGTCGTCGATGAGCACCGGGCGGATGTTGGGGTCGAGGGTGATGACGCGGTGGGGGTGTTCGCGGGACAGCAGGGTTTCGAACGTGGCCGCCATCGACTCCACCGCAAGGGCGAAGGAGCCGCCCACGTGCAGGGCGGCGTCCGGTGGCAGCGCGGACGGCAGGTCCGTTGGCTGCCAACCGCCGTCTGCGCAGCCGTCGATGTAGAAGGAGTAGTCCGCCACGCCGTGCTGGTCGACGTCCACGACGGCGAGTGTGGTGGGCGCGGTCGACTGGATGGTGTGGCGGAGGTCGACGTTGGAGGTTTCGAGGTGGGTGCGCAGTACCGCGCCGAGGCGGTCGTTGGCCAGGCGTGCCAACAACGTGGTCTGCGCGCCGAGCCGACCGAGTCCGACGGCGGTGTTGGCCGGGCTTCCACCGGGGATGGGCCGGTAGCCGCCGACGCGGTCGGGCACGAGGTCGACGAGCGCCTCGCCACCAACGATGATCATGTCGTGGGTCCTTAGTGGAAGCTTGCGCGGGAGCGGCGTCAGGCGGCTTGGTCGGGCGGTTCCATCGCGCCGGTCATGATCGCCACCGCGTCGGACATGGACACCGACTTCGGGTCCACGACCGCCTTGCGCCGACCCAGCCGCTGGATGTGGATGCGGTCGGCCACCTCGAACACGTGCGGCATGTTGTGGCTGATCAGGATGACCGGCAGCCCCCGGTCCCGGACCTGGAGCACCAGGTCGAGCACCGCTCGGGACTCGCGGACGCCCAGTGCGGCGGTCGGCTCGTCCATGATGACCACCCGACTGCCGAAGGCGGCGGCACGGGCCACGGCGACGGCTTGGCGTTGGCCGCCGGACAGGGTTTCGACGGCTTGGCCTGGGTTTTGGATGGTCATGATGCCCAGGGCGTCGAGTTGGCGGCGTGCCTCCTCGCGCATGCCGTTGCGGTCGAGCATCCGGAATACCGTGCCGAGCATTCCCTTGCGGCGGCGTTCGCGGCCGAGGAAGAGGTTGGCGGCGATGTCCAGTGACGGTGATACGGCCAGGGATTGGTGCACGGTTTCGATGCCGGCGTTGCGGGCGTCGATCGGGGAGGTGAAGGACACCGGCTCGCCGTCGACGAGGATGTCGCCTTCGTCGGGGACGAGCGCGCCGGACAGGGCCTTGATCAGGCTGGACTTGCCCGCGCCGTTGTCGCCGATGACGGCGAGGATTTCGCCGGGCAGCAGTTCGAGGTCCGCACCGGCCAGTGCGGTGACCCGGCCGTAGCGTTTGACCAGGCCGCGGGCTTGCAGGACTGGTGTGGTCATGGCTTCACCTTCCGGATCCACTGGTCCAGCGAGACCGCGACGATGATCAGCACGCCCACGGCGAGGGTCTGCCACAGCACGTCGACGCCGGCCAACGCCAAGCCGTTGCGGAACACGCCGACGATCAGTGCGCCCAGCAGTGAGCCGATGATCGCGCCGCGTCCGCCGAACAGGCTGGTGCCGCCGATGACCACGGCGGTGATGGAGTCGAGGTTGTCGAGCTGGCCGGCCTGTGGGCTGGCGGAGGCGATGCGGCCGATCAGGACCCATGCCGCTACCGCGTAGACGAGCCCGGCTGTCGCGTAGACGCTCAGGAGGACGCGGCTGGTGCGGATGCCGGACAGGCGGGAGGCTTCGGCGTCGTCGCCGGTGGCGTAGACGTGTCGTCCCCATGCGGTGTTCTTGAGTGCGAAGGCCATCGCGGCGACGAGCAGGACCATCATGACGGAGCCGTAGGTGATGCGGGTGCCGCCGATGGTGAAGGTCTGGCCGGTCCACAGCAGCAGTGCCGGCATGTCGGTGCCGCGGATGGTGGCGCTGGAGGAGTACCAGAGGTTCAGGGCGAAGAACACGTTCAGCGTGCCGAGGGTGACGATGAACGGCGGCAGTTTGAGCCGGGTGACCAGCAGGCCGTTGAGGAGCCCGCACAGTGTGCCGACCAGGAAGCCCAGTAGCAGTGCGGGAAGGCCGGGTAGTCCGGTGTCCGCGGCTACCTTCGCCATCACGATCGAGGTGAGCACCATGATCGCGCCGCAGGACAGGTCGATGCCCGCGGTGAGGATGACGATGGTCTGGCCGACCGCGAGTGTGCCGATGACCGCGACCTGTTGCAGGATCAGGGAAATGTTCCCCGGGGTCAGGAACCGCGGGGACAGCACGGCGAACACGATCACGGCGACCAGCAGCACGACGGCGGGGCCGATGGTGGCCTGCGAGTGCAGGAGGTGCTGGATCCGGGCGAGGGGTGAGCGCTTGGCCTCGCCCTCGCCGAGCGGGTTCCCGCTCGGCGAGTGGCTGGTGGACAACGTCGTGGTCATGCTCAGCCCCAGCAGTTCTGGAGGCCCCACGCGGAGTCCTTGGACTCCACGCCCTCGGCCGCCTGGTCGGTGATCAGGGTGACGCCGGTGTCCACGAAGTCCTTGCCCGCGGTGTTCTGCGGCTTGGTGCCGTCCTTGGCGAACTTCGCGATCGCCTCCACACCCAACTGCGCCATCTTCAACGGATACTGCTGCGCCGTCGCCCCGATGACACCGGCCTTCACGTTCTGCACACCCGGGCAGCCACCGTCCACCGAGACGATCGTGACGTCCTTCTCCTTGCCCGCCGCCTTCAACGCCTCATAGGCCCCGGCCGCCGCGGGTTCGTTGATCGTGTAGACGAGGTTGATGCCCGGGTCCTTCTGGAGCAGGTTCTCCATCGCCGTCCGACCACCCGAGGGGTCGCCATCGGTGACGTCGTGGCCCACGATCCGCGGGTCGGACTCGTCGCCGATCTTCTTCTTGTCCATGACGTCGATCCCGAAGCCTTCCAGGAACCCCTGGTCGCGCTGCACGTCCACCGACACCTGGTTGGGGTTGAGGTCCAGCAGCGCGATCTTCGCCTGCTTGCCCTCCTTGGCGAACTTCGCCTTGGCCCACTGCCCGATCAACAACCCCGCCTGGTAGTTGTCCGTGGCAAAGGTCGCGTCCGCGGCGTCGGCGGGCTCGAGTTGGGTGTCCAGGGCGATGACCAGCAGACCGGCCTGGCGGGCCTTGTCCACCGACGGCACGATCGCCTTCGAGTCGTTGGGCGTGAGCAGGATGCCCTTGGCACCCGCCCCGATGAGGTTCTCGATGGCGTCGACCTGGGACTGGTTGTCGCCGTCCTGCTTGCCGGCGAAGGACTGCACCGTCGCACCGGTCGACCCGGCGGCCTGCTGCGCGCCTTCCTTCATCTTCACGAAGAACGGGTTGGTGTCGGTCTTGGTCACCAACCCGACGAGAGTGCCGCCGCCGGCGGACTCGCCACCGTCCCCGCACGCGACCAGTGCCAGCAGAGCGGCCGAGGCCAGCGCGGTGCGCTTGGCGGTCGAACGCGCCATGTCTCCTCCTACGTCAACGTTGACGTAACCAGTCGTGGAGCGTGATCAGGGTGTTTGTGGACTGGTTACGGGGTCGGGGCTTCCCTTGAGTCATCGTTGACGCTAGCTTCGTGGCCGAAGTCACGACAAGTTGCCGTTACGCAAGCGTTACCCGGGGTGGAGCAGCATGGATCAGCGCCGCGAGCCGACGATGCGGGACGTCGCCGCACTCGCCAGGGTCAGCACGAAGACGGTGTCGCGGGTCATCAACGGCTTGCCGGGCGCAGGTCCCGAGGTGGTCGAGCGGGTCCGCGAGGCCGCGCGCACCCTCGGCTACCGGCCCAACCTGACCGCCAGCAGCCTGCGCCGCTCCGACCGGCGCAGCGCCACCCTGGGCGTGCTCTTGGAGGACCTGTCCAACCCGTTCGACGCGGCCCTGCTGCGCGCGGTGGAGGACCGGGCGCGGCAGAACGACGTGCTGGTGCTCGCGGGCAGCAGCGAGGACGACGCGGTCCTGCAACGCGAACTGCTCACGTCCCTGGCCATCCGCCGCGTGGACGGCATGGTGGTCATGGCCGTGGGCGGCCACCAGGACGCCCTCCAGCAGGAACGCGAACGCGGCACGCCGATGGTGCTGGTCGACCGCCCGCCCACCTTCGGCGGCACGGACAGCGTCACCACGACGAACCGCGACAGCTCACGCGAGGCCGTGCTCCACCTCGCCGGCCTGGGCCACCGGCACATCGCGTTCCTCGGCGACCGGCAGACCGTGTGGACCAGCCAGGAGCGCTACACCGGCTACCTGGAGGGCCTCGCCCGCACCGGCCTGACCCTGCGCGAGGACCTCGTCCGCACCGACCTGCGCGGCCCCGACGCCGCGGCCTCCGCCACCGCGGCCCTGTTCGACCTCGACGAGCCCCCGACCGCGCTGTTCACCGCCCAGAACCTGGTCACCGTGGGCGCGATGCGCGCCCTGCGCGACCTCGACCTGCACCACCGGGTCGCCCTCATCGGCTTCGACGACTTCCCCCTGGCCGACATGCTCGAACCCGGCGTCACCGTCCTGCGCCAGGACGTCCCCGCCCTCGGCCGCAAGGCCGCGGAACTGATCTTCAACCGCATCACGGGCGACCAGTCCCCACCCACGCACGCCGTCGTCCCGGCCACCCTCGTCCAGCGCGGTTCGGGCGAGATCCCGCCACCACCCGACCAGCACTCCCCGCGACCGGACCCGCGTCGGACGCCGGCGAGATCGTGATCATGGATTATCGTGCCGGCCATGACCGCGGACGACTGGCTGGCCGACACCCGCACCTCGTACGACACGGTCGCGGTCAGCTACACCGACTACGTGCGTGACGCCATCGCCCGCGACCCCTACCTCCGCGCCGCTCTGGCCGTGTTCGCCGATCGCGTGCGCGCCGCCGGCGGCGGGCCGGTGGCGGACGTCGGCTGCGGCCCCGGGCACGTCACCGCCCACCTGCACGGACTCGGCGTCGACGCCTTCGGCATCGACCTGTCCCCGGGCATGATCGACGTGGCCCGGCGCGACCACCCCGGCCTGCGGTTCGAGGTGGGCTCGATGACGGACCTGCACCTCGCCGACGCTTCGGTGGCGGGTCTGCTCGCCTGGTGGTCGTTGATCCACGTCCCCGACGACGAGGTGCCGACGGTCTTCGCGCACTTCCACCGAGTGCTGCGTCCAGGCGGCCCGCTGCACCTCGGGTTCCACGTGGGTGACATCTCGCGGCTGAAGACGGAGGGCTACGGGGGCCACCCGATGGCGGTCCACGTCCACCGCCGTCAGCCGGACAAGGTGGCCTCGTGGTTGCGTGACGCCGGGTTCGAGATCGACGCCCAGTGGCTGTGCGACCCGGACGAACAAGTCCCGCAAGCGTTCCTCTTCGCGCGCCGCTCCTCCTGAGGTCCCGCCTCCACGGAGTTCGTCATCGGCGAGCCGGCCGCGGGCCGGTGTGGTTCACACTTCGGGATTTGTGTGACCCGCTGGTGCCGTCGGAGGTCTCCCTGGCGTCCGGGTGTTTCACGGACCTGGTCCGTCACCTACCGCCGGTTTGAACCTCCAGGAGGAACTGCGGTGCGCGCAGTAACCCCGCCACGTGCGTTGACGCTGGTCATCGCGTTTCTGGCGGCATTCGCCACAATCCTTGCCCCGACTTCCCGGTCGGCTGCCGAGCCCGTCGAACGCAAGCGGGCGATCGTGCTGCTGGAGTTCTCCGACAGCGCGCTGTCCGACATCGACGAGTTGCGCGCCAGCGCCCGCTCGGTGTTCTTCGAGGCGCCCGGTTCGGTGGCGCGGTACCTCGAGACCCAGTCGCAGGGCGCGTACCGGTCGGTGCCCGCGGGCGACGGGGTGTTCGGTCCGTACACCCTGGACGCCAAGGCCACCTGCGACCCCGGGATGTTGGCCAAGGAGGCGTGGGGACGGCTTCCGTCCGACGTCAAGGTGGACGACGTCTCGATCGTGTTCCCCAACGACAAGGCCCGGTGCGGCTGGGGCGGTCTGGCGCAGATGCCGGGTGACACCAGCTGGTTCCCCGGTGGGCTTCACATCACCACGGCCCGGCACGAGATCGGGCACAACCTGGGTTTCCCGCACCACTACCGGCACGTGTGCGGCGAGGGCAACCTGGTCGACTGCAAGCAGGAGGAGGTCAGCCGTCGCACGCCGATGGGCGGCGGAGGGGGCGAGATCGGGTTTTCCGCGCCGGAACTGCTGCACAAGGACTGGGTGCCGAAGGACCGCCGCGTGTCCGTGTCCACGAGCACGACCCTCCGGCTCACGCCGTTGCACGCGGCCAAGAGCACGAGCGGCGTGCGGGTCGCCGAGGTGCCGTTGACGGACAAGGACAGCCTGGTCATCGAGTACCGCACGCCGGACAAGTCCACAGTGGACGAAGGTGGGTCGCGGAGTGTGAACGTCTACCGCGTCCACGACAAGCGCTACAACGGCTCGGTGCTGCTCGACTCCAGGGTCGTTGGTGGGAGCGGGTGGGACGCGTTCCTGCCCGCCGGCAAGGCGATGTCCGACACCGCCGCCAAGGTGTCGATCGCCGTCCAGAGCACGGCCGAGGACGCGGCCGAGGTCCGGATCACCATCGGCGACGAGGCCGCGCCGGAGTCGGTGACCCCGACGACGCCGTCGACGACCACCCCCGTGCAGCCCTCCACCACGCAGGCCGCGCCTCCCACCGACGCGGACCGGCTCCACGGCGCGAACGACACCGTGCCGTCCGAATCGCCGAAGGTCCAGCAAGGCGCGCTGGCGAACACCGGCGTGACGTTGCCCCCGGGCTTCCTCATCGTCCTGGCGATCGTCCTGGTGCTCACCGGGGTCCTCCTCACCGGACTCGCACTCCGCCGCCGCAGGTCCTGACGATCCGACCGGGATTTGTGTGACCTCGTCGGGCTCCGGCGGGTCTCCACGGTGTCGGGTCGTACCGTACGAAGACGGAGGTTGTGGGAGCGGTGACCGATCAGGTGGACACGTCGGCGGTGGTGGCCGCGCGGGCGGGCGATCGCGCGGTGCTCGGTGAGCTGCTGGTCGAGTACTTGCCGTTGGTCTACAACATCGTCCGCCGAGCGCTGCACTCGGACGGCGATGTCGACGACGTCGTCCAGGAGACGATGGTCCGGGTGGTGCGGGGCATCGGTGGTCTGCGGGAGCCCGAGCGGTTCCGGTCGTGGCTGGTGGCGATCACGGTCAACCAGATCCGCGACCACCGCTCGCGGCAGCAGGACCTCCCGTGGAGCGACGAGCACCAGGAGCAGCCCGATCCCGAGGCCGAGTTCGTCGACCGGGCGCTGGACGGGCTCGCCCTGGAGCAGCAGCGGCGGGACCTGGAGTCCGCCGGCTTGTGGTTGACGCCGGCCGACCGCGACCTGCTGTCCCTGTGGTCACTCCAGTGGGGCGGTCACCTCACCCGCGCCGAGATCGCCGACGTGCTGCGGACGAACGCGCACAACGTCACGGTCAAGATGGGAAGGCTGCGCAACCGGCTGGACGCGGCACGCCTGTTGACGCGGGCGCTGTCGGCCGACCCGCGCTGTCCCGGGTTGACCGCCGTCGCCGACCAGTGGCCGGGGGAGCCGAACCCCTTGTGGCGCAAGCGGATGCTGCGCCACGTCGACGGGTGCCGGGACTGCCGCCGGGCGGGGGCGGACCTGGTTCCCGTCCAGCGCCTGCTCATCGGCGCGGCCCTGCTGGCGGTTCCGGTGGGCTACGCGGCCAAGGTGCTGGCGGGGCTGCACGGTTCGGTGGCGACCGCGCAGCTCGGCGCCGCCGGCCACCACGCGGCACGGCCGGTCGGCGCTACCCGCATCGCCGGTGTCACCGTCGCCAAACCGGTCATGGTGGCCGCCGGCGTCGTGCTGGCGGCGGCGTGCGGGATCGGCGCGGCCCTGCTGGCGGCACCCGGGTCGGAGGAGCGGGCGGACGCGGCGCCCACCACCACCCGGGAGGTGCCGGCCACGTCGTCGATCGCCACGACCCCTCCCGACCCCACGACCTCGCCAACCACGAGCATTCCCGTCACGACTGCGCGAACGACCACCACCACGGCCGCCCCGACTCCCACCCCCGAACCCACGACGACCACGCCGGCCCCGTCGGCAGTCACAGCCCTCGCGCTCGACCCGAACTCGTCGCGGATGCTCAAGCGGCTCAACGAACGGCGTCGCGAACTCGGCCTGCCCGAGGTGCAGGAAGGCACCGACCAGGTCACGGCGGCGTACGACTGCGCGGCCCAGAACCTGCGGGCGGGAACCTTCGAGCACTGCGGTCACGAGGTGTTGTTCACCGGCGGCGGGCACCCCAAGCCCGAGGACCTGGTCGACGCGTGGTTCGAGAGCCCCGGCCACCGGACCGCGCTGACCTATCCGTCATCCCGTTGGGCGGGCGCGGTGATCGTGAACAACACCGAGAACAACAGGTACATCGCGGCCATCAACATCGACTACTAGCCGGGAGAGGTCCGGTTGCCCGACGGCCGGCGCGTCACCCGTGGTCCGACAGCCCCCGGATGACCAGTTCGACCGCCACGGCGACGTCCTCGCGGTGGCGGCGCAGGGTTTCGGGGGTGATGCCCGCCGCCGTGACGTGGGCCAGGTGGTCGGTCGCCACCTTCAGCACGGCGCTCATCGCCGCCGCCTGCACGCGGATCGCGACGGAGTCGGGGGAGGTGTTCGAGCGTTCGGCGAGCACTTCGGCGAAGGTGTGCTCCGAGCGTTCCCGGAGCATGAGGTACGCGGCGCGCAGGGCCGGCTCGTCGCGGGTCATCCGGACCACGGCGAGCACCGCCTCCAGGTCCGCGTCCGACGCCGAGTCCAGGATGGGCGTGTACGCCTCGCGCAGGTGCTCGGTCAGGTCCAGTTCGGCGGGCCAGGCGCGCAGGACCGCGCGGAAGGCGTCGATCGCGTTGGCCAGCAACGGTTCCACGCAGCTCTCCTTGCTGCGGAAGTAGCGCCACAGCGTGCGTTCGGAGACGCCGGCGGCGCGGGCGATCTGCTCGCCCGAGGTGGCGGCCACGCCGTGTTCGGCGAACAGGCGGACCGCGTGGCGCGAGATCTCCAGGCGGCGCCGCTGACGTTGCCGGTCGCTCACCGGCGGACGGCCCCGGCGGGGTCCCTCCACCCGGTCCTCGTCGATCGCGACGTCCTCCACCGGGGGATTCAAACATGCCCGCCCACCCGGACCAACTTTACCGGCAGCCACTGCCAACAAACTGCTACGGTCGGGGGTGCTTGAGGATCACGGGAGGAGACCCATGAGCATTGCCGCGGAGCGCCCGCAATTACCGTTCGCGAGGCCGAACGTCCTCGACCTCGCGCCGCTGTACGACGTGCTGCGCCGGGAGGCGCCGATCGCGCGGGTCACCACACCGACCGGGGACCCGGCCTGGCTGGTCACCCGCTACGAGGAGGTGCGCGACCTCCTCGGCGACAAGCGGTTCGGCCGCTCCCACCCCGAGCCGGACAAGGCCGCGCGCCTGTCGACCGCCGCGATCCTGGACGGGCCCACCGGCAACTACGAGACCGAGGAAGCCGACCACGCCCGCATGCGTCGGCTGCTGACCCCCGCGTTCTCCGCCAAGCGGATGAACCTGCTCTCCGGCTACATGCACGAACTGGTCGACGGCTACATCGACCAACTCCTGGCCGAGCACGCCGCATCCCCCGACGGGGTGGTCGACCTGCACGCCGGGTTGGCGTTCCCGCTGCCGGTCGCCGTCATCTGCCGACTGCTCGGCGCGCCGGAGAGCGACCGCGAGTACTTCTCCGGGCTGTCGGAGCGCATGTCCAACCTCGCCATCGGCGAGGACGCGCACCAGGCGTTCGCGGAGTTCAGCCAGTACATGATCGGGCTCGTCGAGGCCAAGCGGGCGCAACCGGGCGAGGACGTGATCTCCGACCTCGTGCGCGCCCAGAGCGCCGACGCGGAGTTCGACTACTTCGAGATGGTCAAGCTCTGCGTCGGGCTGCTGTTCGCCGGCCACGAGACCACGGTCAACCGCATCGGCCTGGGCACGCTGTTCCTGCTCACCCACCGCGACCAGTGGGACGCGCTGGTCGCCGACCCCGACGGCCGGGTCAACGCCACCGTCGAGGAGATCATGCGGTTGGGCGCGCCCGGCGACCTGGGGCTGCTGCGGTACGCGCACGTCGACGTCGAGGTCGCCGGCGTCACCATCCAGCGCGGCGACGCGGTGGTCCTGTCGATCAACGCCGCCAACCGCGACGCCGCGGTCTACAGCGATGCCGAGGCGTTCAACCCCGACCGCCCGGAACGCGCCCACCTCGGCTTCGGCCACGGCGGGCACTTCTGCATCGGCGCGAGCCTGGCCCGCACCGAGCTGCGCGTCGTGTTCGCCGCCCTCGCCCGCCGCGTGCCCGGCCTGCGGCTGGTCAAGCGGGTCGAGGACCTGGAGGTCCGCACCACCATCACCGGTGGCGTGACCGAGCTCCCCGTGACCTGGTGAGCGTGGAGGAGGACGTCGTGAAGGTGATCGTCGACCAGGACAGGTGCGTCGGCTCCGGGCAGTGTGCGCTGACCGCGGACGACGTCTTCGACCAGCGCGACGACGACGGGACCGTGGTGCTGCTGGACGCCGCTCCGCCCGCCGAGCGACTGGCGGACGTGCGGCAGGCCGCGGTGATGTGCCCGGCGCTGGCGATCACCGTCGAGGAGTAGTCCACGAGGCGGAGAAGCCGCCGGCCCGGTTCCGCCACCGCGGCCGGCGGGCTCCGCTCAGCAGAACTCGACGCCGGTCGGTCCCGGGCAGGCCGCGAGCGCCCAGGCGTCGGACGTGAACTGACTGGTCTGCCCGCCCCCGGAGACCTGCACGACGGCGGTGACGAAGCGGTCCGCACGAGTGGTGTTCACCGTGACGCTGCACGAGGACGCCGTCGTGGTGCAGCTCGACGGCAGCGGAGCGCCGGTCAGTGACCACGAGTAGGTGTAGCCGGGCGAGGGTGCCTGCACCCGGAAGTCGATGGTGGAGGTGTACGACGGCCGCGGCGAGCTACAGGAGTTGCTGTAGACCGGCGGATAGGTCCAGTACGGGTAGACGGTGCACTCCAGACCACCTCCGACCATGACCCCGACCCCGGTGGCCTGGGCTGTCGAGGGCAGGACGACGAGGAACAGAGCGCTCACGATCGCCACGGACGCGTGTAACAGTCTTCGCACGGATCAGACCCCTTCGGGTGATGTCGTCCGACACGGATCCCGCCAGCATCACGCCTCGGGATGACCCGGGATAGCGCCCGATCGGTGCGAGTGGGTCCGTCCGGTCGCCGCGTCGGCGTAACGCCGTGCCAGCCGCGCGAAGGCGTCCGTCAGCTCCTCCGGCCCCACCACCTCGATGGCGGCGTCGAACCTGCCGATGGCAGCGGCCAGCGCCGGCCACGACCACGCCCCGAGGACGAGCCGACAGCGGTCCGGTCCGAGTTCCTCCACCACTCCGTCACTCGCGTAGGGGGATACGGCGGCTGCGGGAAGGTCGAGGATCACCTCACCGTGGCAGGGCCAGTCGCCGTCCGAGCCCCGGAACCGCCCGGCGACGAAGGCGGCCACGTCCCCTCCCGGCAGTGCGCGCGGGGTGAAACGCGGTCCGGTCGGGGTGCGCGGGCTGATCCGGTCGACGCGGAACGTCCGCCAGTCGCCGCGATCGAGGTCCCACGCGACGAGGTACCACCGACCACCGCGGGTCACGAGGTGACAGGGCTCGACGCGACGCGGCGACGCGCCCGTGGCGTAGTCGAAACGCAGCACCTCGCAGGCGTGGACCGCACCGCTGATCGCCGTCAACACTGCGCTGTCGACCGCCGCCGGCCTGTCGACAGCGGTGACCCGGAGGGTGTCGATCCGATGCCGCAGCCGCGCCGGCATGACCTGCCGCACGGTGTGCAACGCCCGCACCGCCGCCTCCTCGATCCCAACGCCGGTGGTGGCGGCGAGATGCAGTCCCACGGCCAAGGCGACGGCCTGGTCGTCGTCGAACAGCAACGGCGGCAGCTGCGTGCCCACACCGAGCCGGTAGCCGCCGTCCGGCCCTTTGGCCGTGGCGATGGGATAACCAAGCTCGCGCAACCGCTCGACATCGCGGCGCACCGTGCGCGAGCTGACCCCCAGCCTCTCGGCCAGCAACGCCCCCGGCCAGTCACGGCGTGCCTGGAGTAGCGACAGCAGTGCCAGCAGCCGGGCAGAGGTCTTCGGCATGGTTCTCATCCTGCCCGAAGAAGAGGACACATCCTGACCACTACTCCTGCGACTGTCACGTCCGGCAGCAGTCCCGAGTCAAGGAGCACCCGTGTCCGTCACAACCACAACCCACCTGAACTTCCGCGGCGAGGCCCGCGCGGCACTGGAGTTCTACCAATCCGTGTTCGGCGGCCAACTCGCCATCGTCACGTACTCCGACGCCGGCAACGTCCAGGAGGAGTCCGCCGCCGACCAGGTGATGTGGGGCCAGGTACAGGCAGAAAACGGCTTCCACGTCATGGCCTACGACGTGCCCGCGTCGATGGGCTACGACCAGGGCGAGAACTCGTTCTTCGTGTCGGTTCGCGGCGAAACCGTAGACGAGGTCACCAGCTACTGGGCCAAACTCTCCGCCGGCGCAACCGTCGTGATCCCACTGGGGCCGGCGGGCTGGGCACCCACCTACGGGATGCTGCGGGACCGTTTCGGCGTCGTCTGGGTCATCGACGTCGTCAGCGAGTACAACGGCTAGCACCCACCGGCCACGGGGCGGTGGTGCCCCACGAGCATGTGACACCGCGTCCGGCGATCACCTCGCGCGGAGTTCGGCTCTGCAACGGTCGCTATCGTTGGCGCATGGTCAGTGCTGCGTCGCACAACGCCTTATTGGAGTCGATGATGGACACGCTCGTGGGCGACCGCATCGATGTGGGGCTTGCGGAGAAAGCGTTCAAGGCGACAAGGGGTGACTTCCGGGCGAAGTTCGCCGCCGCGCTGGAAGTTCAGATGGCGAGGCTGGCCGTGCCCGAGGTGGTCGTCGAGATCCCCGAGCACCCCGACCAACTGAGCAAGGCCGATCTCGACGAGTTGGTGCGCCCTGCCGCCATCGGCTTCCTCCGTTCCCACCCGACCAAGGGCGAGTTGCTGGAGCAGGTGGCGTCGATTCAACGGCGTGAACGGGAACGCCCGGCGTGGGTGCCTCTGGTCGACCGGGACGGCAACCCCGTCCCGTCCGGTCAGGCGCCGGACGACGCCATGCCCGACCGCACGCTGAAGATCACCTCGCTCCCCGAGATCGGCGAGGTGGTCGTCAAGCTCCCGGTGGCGGACCAGGACCGTCCGGAGTTGGAGATGGCGCCGGGCGGCATCGGGGAGTGGGAAGCGGCGTTGCACTCGGTGCTCGGTCTCGCCGGTGATGGCGCTGCCGACACGGTGATCACGCTCGACGCGGCGGCCAACGAGGCGCTGGTGCCCGAGGAGTCGCGATGGTGGCCGTCGGAGCGGTCGGGACCTGTCCGGGCTAGTGAGGATCCCGGAGTGGCAAGCGAACTCCTGGCCACGACGGCGACTCTGGGTGGGATTTCCGTTCTGGACACCACATCCGAGGACTGCATGCCTGTGGTCGACGCCTTGTTGTCGGCAGAGGATTGGCGTCACAGTCCACAGTGGCTCATGGAAGCCTGGGTGCCCGGTGACGGCACCGCGACCCTCGCCGTCGCTCGCGCCGCCATCGCCGGATGGTCCGACGGGCACCGCAGCGGTGTGGTCGTGTTCGTCCACGGTGGGGCGCTGCACCCGGTCGAGGGCCTGCTCGGTGACCCGGTTCCGCTGCACGGTTACGTCCTGGTGGTCACCCGGGCCACCGACGGGACGGACCAGGTCGGCTCGGTCCACCGGTTGACCTGGTCCTGTCCCGGCGAACACTGGTGCCACCGGGGTGGCTGCCCCGATCACGAGGTGCCCGAGGTGGCGGCGCTGCTCATGCCGATCGTCACCGCCGCGGCTGCCGCCGAGGCGGTCGGCAGCGGGTACGACGCCGAGCGGGTCGAGTCCTACCTGGCGCTCTACGGGGAAGTGTGGAACGACGACACGGACCGGGTGGTCGACCAAACGTCCTGGATGCTCGCCGACGCCGGTTGGGTCGAACTGGAGCAGTCGACCTGGGAAGGGGGGCTGGAGCACCTGGTGCTGCGCCGCGCCGAGCACTGCCTGCGCGTCGCCTACGACCCGGTCACCAAGCAGCTCGAACTGGCCGACGGCAAGCGCGAACTCGACCTCACCCTGCAAATCCTCGCCGAGGAGGGCGTCCTCGTCGACGACGACACCGGCGAAAGGATCGTCGTCGACGAGACCACCCTCGACCAGTGGGGCGCGGACCTGTTGCGAGCCGCGGACGACCGGCTGCACGGACGGTTCGCCGACCTGACCCCGCTCACCACGCCGGTCCAGGTGACCGTCCTCGGGCTGCACCCCCACGGAGACGGCAACCTCCACGGCCCGGACTCGGTAGCGCTCGTGCAACAGCAACTCGAAGCCCTGTTCACCGCTGTCGGACTGACCGCGCCCGACAGCCCGGCCTGATCGCCGTCACGGCACGGCTCGACGGCGGTGCCGGCAATACCGGCACCGCCGTCGAGGTGGGAGTCAGCTCCCGGACTTGATCGCGTTGGCCAGGAGGGTGCACAGGTGCGGCTCGCCGTCGATGCCGCTGTTGACCACCACCGAGGCCTCGACGTTGTTGGGGAACTTGCCGTGGCACGTCACCACGCGGCCGGAGCCGTTGTTGTAGTCGCCGCCGTGGGCGCGGGTGCCGGATTGCATGAAGCTCCAGCCCATGCCGGGGGTGCCGTCCACGATCGTGTCCATCTGGAGGCGCACGTTGGCCGAGACGACGGTGCCGTGCCGCAGGTGTGCCTGCCAGCGGACCATGTCCATCGCCGACATGCGCAGGCCGCGGTAGCTCGCGCAGGCCTCGTAGGAGGCGCCGGACATCTCCAGGAGGGACCCGACCTTCGAGGTGCTGGTCAGGTAGCCGTGGGCGTCGGTGTCCGGGTTGGCCGCCACGCAGTCGACCGGGGCGATGCCCGCCGGGGCGAACAGGTGGCTGTTGATGTAGGCGAGCGACAGCGGTTGGCTGCCGGGCTGGATCCAGTCGGGCAGGTTGAGACCCGGCTCGGTCAGGCGCCACAGGCGGGAGATGACGACCCGGGCGACGGCGTAGTTCAAGTTCTCGTAGTCGGGCGCCAGGCCGGCGCCCACGGGGGCCTTGGACATCGCGTACTTGATGCCGCCGTAGAGGGCGTTCATCTTGTCCTGCTCGGTCTTGGGCTGGCTCGCGATGTACTGGCCGAGGCCCGAGGTGTGGGCGAGGATGTCCCTGATCCGCACCTGCTGCCACGAGTCGAGCGCGGTCGAGCGCATGTCCGGCGGCAGGTACGGCCAGATCGGCGTTTCCGGCGTGAGCCCGGCCGCCTCGGTGAGCTTGAGCAGCGCGGCGGCCACGACGTTCTTGGTGGCGCTGGCGATCTCGATGCGGGTGTGCGGGGTGAACGCCGTGCCCTTGTCCACCCGCGCCTTGCCGCTCGCCCCCGCCTGCGACAGCAGGCCGTTCTCGGCGATCGCGAACGCGTAGCCACTGCCTTCCCGTTCAGCGACGTGTGCAGGAACTGCGCGGCCTTCGCGGTGTCCACGTCGACCGGCAGCGGCGCTCCCAGGTCGGCCTGCGCCGATCCCGCCCCCGCGATCAGGAACGCGGCGACCGCCCCCGCGATCCAGCTTCCCCTCTTGACCATCATCACTGACTCCCCTTGTCGCGCCCCCGGCCCCTCCGGCGGCGATGGGGCAACTCTCGCGGCTGCGCCACCCCCGAGGCATGAGGGAGGAACCCTCAAAGGCCGGGCGCGGAAACTTGGGGGTGAATTTGGGGGTCGGACCACGTATCTGCACGCGGGGTCGCGGCTCAGGCGGCCGGCACGCCGAGTTCGTCGAGCAGGCTCAGGTGGACGCACAGGAACAGCGCCGTGGGCTTGCCGTCGGCGCGGTCCGCCTTGACTGGTGCAACACCGCTCAAGCATCATTGAGTCAATGACTACTGACTGGCACCCCGACCTGGTCGCCCGTGCGCGGGTGCACGCGGCGCTCGGCGAGCCCGCGCGGCTGGCCGTGGTCGACCGGCTCCTGCTCGGCGACGCCTCGCCCGGCGAACTGGGTCGCGCCCTCGGCCTGCCCAGCAACCTGCTCGCCCACCACGTCAAGCTGCTGGAACAGGCCGAGGTGGTGGAGAAGTTCCGGTCCGAGGGCGACCACCGCCGCACCTACCTCCGGCTGAGGCCCCACGTCCTGTCCGGGCTGACCCCCGCGGGCACCCGGGAGGCGGCACGGGTGGTGTTCGTGTGCAGCCGCAACTCCGCGCGCTCGCAGTTGGCCGCCGCGCTGTGGAAGCGCCGCAGCCGCATCCCCGTCGCCAGCGCCGGCACCCGTCCCGCCGAGCGGGTCCACCCGCTGGCGGTCGAGACGGCGAAGGCCCACGGCCTCTCCCTCGCCCGAGCGCGCACCCACCACCTCGACGACCTGGCGCTGAGCCCCGACGACCTCGTGGTGGCGGTGTGCGACAACGCCCACGAGGAGCTGGGCGGCGACCCCGAGCGGCGCCTGCACTGGTCGGTCGCCGACCCCGCCGCGGTCGACACCCGCGAGGCGTTCGACGCCGCCTACCTGGACCTGGCCGACCGCGTCGACCGCCTGGTCCCCGCCATGCGCCAGTCCGAGGAGCCCTGATGCGCCCGCTGTCCCACCGCCTGGTCGCCGAGTACCTCGGCAGCCTGCTGCTCGCCGCGCTGGTCATCGGCTCCGGCATCGCCGCGCAGACCCTGTCGCCGAACGACGTCGGCCTCCAGCTGCTGGAGAACGCCGCCGCCACCGCGGTCGGCCTCTTCGCGATCATCCTGGTCTTCGGCCCGGTCAGCGGCGGCCACTTCAACCCCGCCGTCTCGCTCGCCGACGCCGCCTTCGGCAACCTGCCGTGGCGTGACGTCCCCGCCTACGCCGCCGCCCAGATCACCGGCTGCGTCAGCGGCGCGGTCGTGGCCAACGCCATGTTCGACCTCGCGCCGGTCAGCATCAGCACCACCGACCGCGCGACCCTCGCCCACGGCCTGTCCGAGGTCGTGGCCACGGTCGGCCTGCTGCTGGTGATCTTCTCCCTGGTCCGCACCGGCCGCGCCGCCCTCGCCCCGGCGGCCGTGGGCGCCTACATCGGCGCGGCGTACTTCTTCACCAGCTCCACCAGCTTCGCCAACCCCGCCATCACCGTCGGCCGGGTGTTCAGCGACACCTTCGCCGGCATCGCCCCGGCCTCCGTGCCGGCCTACGTCGTCGCCCAGCTCGTCGCCGTCCCCCTGGCGATCGCGCTGGTGCGAGTCCTGCACCCGACCGCGACCAGTGCGACCGTCACCGACGCACTCGACACCGAAGGACAACCCCGTTGAGCACCAAGCCCGAAGTCCTCTTCGTCTGCGTCCACAACGCCGGCCGCTCCCAGATGGCCGCCGCCCTCCTCCAGCACTACGCGATGGGCCGCGTGAACGTCCGCTCCGCCGGCTCCGCCCCCGCCGAGCACGTCAACCCCGCCGCCGCGCAGGCCCTGGCCGAACTGGGCCTGGACATCACCGCCGAGGTGCCCTCCAAGCTCACCACCGAGGACGTCGAGGCCTCCGACGTCGTCATCACGATGGGCTGCGGCGACACCTGCCCCGTCTTCCCCGGCAAGCGCTACCTCGACTGGGAACTGGAAGACCCCGCGGGCCAGGGCGTCGACGCCGTGCGCCCGATCCGCGACGACATCGACCGCCGCGTCCGCACGCTGCTCTCCGAACTCCTCGACGACAAGGCCTGACCAGCCGCCACGGCAGCGCGCCCCCCGCCTTGGGGGCGGGAGGCGCGGTGGGGTCGTTACGACGTGCTGCGGTCTTCGGCGGGGCGCGCTTCCCGGCGCGGCTTCGCCCGCGAGTCGAGCGTGGTCTTGTCGGCCCGCTTGCCGGGGATGGGGATGTTGTTCCACCGCAGGATGTCCTCGGCGGTCGCGTCCGTGTCGGCTTCGGCGGCGGCGCGCAGCGCGGCTCGGGCGGCGCCGGCCGGGGTGGCCGGCGGGATCACGAGCAGGCGGGTCCTGCGGCGGTGCGGGCCGATCACGGTGACCGTGTGGGGCTCCGCGCTGCGGAAACCCTCCAGCTGCACCACCGTGTCGTGCAGGGTGAGCCGGCGCCCGCCGGGACCCCACGTGCCGAGGTGGAACGACACCCCCAGCACCGACATGCCCAGCGCGCTCATGGCGGTGATCAGCGGCGGGAACTCGGCCGCCGGGTCCGCGGACCGCGGCCACCAACCGCCGTCGAGGAAACGCTCCGCACCGGTGTGCGGTTTCATCGCCCACCGGCACTCGTGGCCCGCGGTCGGGTCGGACTGGTTCGCGGTCACTTTTCGAGTGGACCGCGCGACGGCGCCGGTCGAGTTTTTCGGAATGGGAACTCGAGCACGTCGTCGAGGTCGGTCCTGGACCGGGATCCGAGGGGTGGCCGGACTCGGCTGTAGCCCGTGCCGCCGCCGTGGGACCGGGCGAGGTCGTGGGCGAGGGTCGGGGGTTCCCGCAGGACGTGGGGCACGGAGCCCGGTGTGAGGCCGTACGGGGAGACGTACTTGCTGCTGGTCGCCATCGGCGCACCTGCTTGTCTGATCGTCCGGGCGGTGACCGGCGAAGCTTGAATTCCACCGTGGTCGAGTACCTCCCAGGCTACACCTTTTTTGATTTTTTCCGGCATCCCGGACGATTTTTGTTGTTCTCAGCAGAATTTCAGCGGGAATTCCACCACAACGGGGTAGTGTGAGCCTGGTCGGGCAGTCCGTGCGTCGTGCTCGACAAGGAGCCAGACCGGTCGGTTCACCCGACCGGGGACGGCACACCCCGTGTGAGACCGGGACCGCCCGTCGCCACCCCACCGGCCCACGATGGCCGCCGAGCAGCCTCGACCGAAGTCGGACGAAGCGCTCACCCAGGGGGCATGTCGGCGAAGCGGGACGAGCTCGGCCGGAGGACCTGTCCACCGAACTGCCCCGCGCCCCTGGCGTGCGGGCGGTTCGGCTGGTCGTGAGCGTCCCCGGGTTTGCACCACGTTCCCGTCGAGCCGGCTCCGCTTTGGGCGTACGACGACATCCGGCGGGCTCTTCCGCGTCGTCGGAGACAGGGAAACCATGACCCTCGACCTGAACACCCCACCCGCCGAGACCGAGCGGCCCGCGCTGCGGCTGTCGATGAAACCCCGCGGCGCCTCCGCCGGCGCGGTCGACGGCGCTTGGTGGCCCCACTCGGCCGACCCCATGACCGAGTTCCCGCCGCTGCTCGCGGTGCTCGACGCCGACGGCCGGGTCCGCCGCGTCTCCTACCACCTGGACTCCTGGGACCGGGCCGACCGCAAGCTCGCCGCCGGGGAGGTCGTCGTGCGGATGGAGGGGTTCCACACCATCCAGCCCGACACCGTCACCCTGGTGAACTCCGACTACACCCGCATCCGGCTGCTCGTGGTGCCACCGGGCACCCCCGGCGGTGTCGCGCGGGCGGTGCTGCGGTCCGTGACGACCGCGAGCGCCACCGCGACCGTGGCGGACATCCTGTCCGCGAACGGCGCCACGCCGGGCACGGCACGGGAGACCGTCGAAGAGGACCGGTGGGAGGGCGACGGCGGGCAGCAACCGGTGGTGGGACGGCGGGCGGTGTAGCGTTGGGTATTCGCGGAAGCCGTCGCCGGAACGACGCGCACGCCGCTTCCGGCCGGCCGACCCGTTGTGGTCGGGCCGTGCCTCGCCCCGATCTCGGACGACCGAACGCTTCGGTCGCCGTATCGCTCTCGAGTCAGGTAGTGCCCAGATGACCCAAGCAACACTCACCGCACCGAAACCGCTGTTGGCCGAACCCCGAACCCGCACCGAGATGCTCGTCATCCGGGCCTTCCTGGTGATCCCGTTCGCGGCGCTGGTCGCGGCCGTGCCGCTGACCTGGGGGTGGGGGCTGAGCTGGGTGGACCTGGCGCTCGCGGCCGTGTTCTACACCGTGTCCACCCTGGGCGTCACCATCGGCTACCACCGGTACTTCACGCACGGCGCGTTCAAGGCCAAGCGCGGGCTGCGGGTGGCGTTGGCCGTCGCGGGCGGACTGGCGGCGCAGGGGCCGGTGATCGGGTGGGTGGCCGACCACCGCAGGCACCACGCCTTCTCCGACCGCGAGGGCGACCCGCACTCGCCGTGGCTGTTCGGCACGTCGCCGGTGGCGTTGGCGCGAGGGTTCTGGCACGCGCACATGGGCTGGTTGTTCGGCCGTGACACCACGAACGTCGACCGGTTCGCGCCGGACCTGTCGGCGGACAAGGACATCCGGTTGGTCGACCGGCTGTTCCCGTTGTGGGTGCTGCTGAGCGTGGCCCTGCCGACCGTGCTGGGCGGTGTCATCACGCTGTCGTGGTGGGGCGCGCTGACGGCGTTCCTGTGGGCCGGGCTGGCCCGGATCTCGTTCCAGCACCACGTCACCTGGTCGGTGAACTCGATCTGCCACATGATCGGCGACCGCCCGTTCGCCGCCCGCGACCGCTCGGCCAACTTCTGGCCGCTGGCGATCCTGTCGATGGGCGAGTCCTGGCACAACTCCCACCACGCCGACCCGACCTGCGCCCGGCACGGCGTCGACCGCGGTCAGCTGGACGTGTCCGCGCGGGTCATCCGGGTGTTCGAGAAGCTCGGCTGGGCCTGGCAGGTGCGGTGGCCGCGTCCGCAGCGGCTGGCCGCGTTGCGCGTCGACGCCCGATGAGGACCGACCGGCTGGTGCTGCGCGGTTGGCGCACCGAGGACGCCCCGGCGGCGCTGGACGTCTACGGCCATGCCGACGTCGCTCGCTGGCTGAGTCCGGACATGGACCGCGTCCCGGACCTCCCCGCCATGCGCCTGCTGCTCCAGCAGTGGATCGCCGAGGACGCCCGCATGGCCGAACCGGGCGGTCGGTGGGCCGTGGAGAGCACCGACGACCACCGGGTGATCGGCGGCGCCGTGCTCCTGCCCCTGCCTCCCGGCAACGAGGACTGGGAGATGGGCTGGCAGTTGCACCCCGACTTCTGGGGTCACCACTACGCCCGGGAGTGCACCTTCGCGCTCGCCTCACGGGCCTTCGCGCACGGCCTGGACGAGGTGTTCACCGTCGTGCGGCCCGACAACACCGGCACGGCCGCCGCGGTGCGCCGCAACGGGATGCACTGGGTCGGCGAGACCCGCAAGTACTTCGACCTGGACCTCCAGGTGTTCCGGCTGCGGGCGGCCGACCTGGACCGCGCCGCACCCGAAGGACACCGACCGCCGCTCTAGACCTCGTCGTCCCGCCCGCCCTCGGGCCGGTCCGAGGGCGTCGGGAGCGGCTCCTGGAACAGCGGCCCGTCATCGCCCTGCGGCGGGACGGGACGCGCCGGCCGGTGGACGTCGGGGTGGCTGAACAGGTCGCCCGCGGGACGCGGCGTCACCGGATGGTTTCCGGCAGGTGGTCCAGCTCGTGCACGACGCGCACTGCCACCTGCTGCGCCGTCTTGCCGTCCAGTTCGGACAGTTCCTGGAGCGTCTTGCGCACGAGTTCGACCCGCGCGTCATAACGTGAAACGTACTGCGCTGACATGGTTTCCGTCCTTCTGCGCGCCCTCGCGGCTCATCACGAACGATGTCGGAGCCGTCTCACGGCGCGCGGTGTTCGGGGCGAACGAGCCGACCCGATGAGGACGACGCTACACCCCTTATCGTCACCCGGTAGCAACCGAGGGGAGTCGGTGTGGTGCGACGGGACGACTCGTGGTGGTTCCAGGAAGAGGTGTCGCCCTTCCGGTGGGAGCAGGACGCCCTGGAGCACGTCAAGCGATCGGTGCGCGGCGAATGGCCGTACCGCGCTTGGGCGACTTTCACGTTCACCGCCATCACCGGGCGGGTCAACGAGTGCGACCTGCTCGTCGCCGCACCCGGCGGGCTGTTCCTCGTGGAGATCAAGTCGCACCCCGGCGCCCTGCGCGCGCACACCGGCAACTGGCGGTTCAACGACGGCGGCACCCGGCGGACCCTGCGCAACCCACTCCACCTGCTGGACCGCAAGGCCAAGGAACTCAGGGCCGTGCTGGACCGCGCCGCCGGGCGGCTGGGCGTGGCCGAGCGGGTGCCGCGGGTGGAGCCGGTGGTGTTCCTGTCCGCTCCCGGGCTCGTCGCGGACATGGATGAGGTGCAGCGCCACCGCGTCTACGCCCGCGACCGGGAGAGCACGGGGTTGCCGTGGCTGTGGCGGGACCTGCTCGGCGTCGACGGGACCGAGGTGTCGCCCGAGTTCGCCCGTGACGTGCTGCCGAAGCTCCTGGCGGCGGCCGGTATCGACGCCGCCACCGCGCACCTGCGCTTCGGCGGGGAGTGGGAGCTCGACCGCAGGCCGCTCAACGCGGGCGCCGACTGGGAGGACCGGCTCGCCCGCCGCGACGGCGACATCGTCGAGGAGGGCAGGCTGCGCGTCTACCTGTCGGCGGAGCAGGCCACGCCCGCGGCCCGGCGCGCGGTCGAACGGGCCGCCGAACGCGAGTACCGGCTGCTCCAGCGGATCGTGCACCGCGGTGTCGTGCAGCCCGTCCGCTTCGGCCCGCACCCCGGCGGTTGGGCGATCCTGTTCCGGCACAGCGCCTCCGACCTGCGGCTCGACGACTACCTCGAACTGCGGGAACCGTCGTTGGCGGTGAGGTTGGACCTGCTGCGCCAGCTGGCCGAGGCCGTCCACTACGCGCACGGGCACGCGTTGTGCCACCGCGCGTTGTCGGCGCGATCGGTCTGGGTCAGCGCGGACGAGCGGCCGGTGCTGCGCATCGCGGACTGGCGGTCCGCGTTCCGCCTGGAGGAGCCGGCCGCGTCGGTCGGGCACACCGTCGCGGTGTCCTTCTCCGACCCGGACGACCCCTACCTGGCGCCGGAGTCGGAGATCCCGGGCGCGAACCCGGTCGCGCTCGACGTGTTCGGTCTGGGCGCCATCGCCTACCTGGTGCTGTCCGACGAGGAACCCGCGCGGCGGCGCGGGGAGCTGCGGGACCGGCTCGCGGTGGAGGACGGGCTGCGCCCGCACCGCGGGGTGGCCCAAGGTTTGTCCGACCTGGTGTTCGACGCCACGCGGACCGACCCGCGCCTGCGGCTGTCGGTCGACGGCGTCCTCCAGCGCCTCGACGCCCTCGAACGCGAGCACCTCGCCACCGACCACCTGCCCGTCGTCGACCCGCTGGTCGCCAAACCCGGCCAGTACCTGGAGCAGCGGTGGCTGGTCGAGCGCGTGCTGGGCACCGGCTCGACCGCCCGCGCCCTCCAGGTGGCCCGCACCACCGACGACGGCGGCGTGGACCGGCGGGTCTTCAAGGTCGCGCTGGACGAGGCACGGGCCGCCCGGTTGCGGGCCGAGGCCGAGGTCCTGCGGCACGTCGGCGGCTCCGGTGTCGTGCGGCTGTTGGCCGGTCCGCGCGAGGTGCACGGTCGCACGGTGCTCGAACTGGAGTACGCCGGGAACCGGTCGGTCGGGGCACGGCTGCGGGCCGAAGGGCGGCTGGAACGCCCGGAACTGGAGCGCTTCGGTCTCGACGTGCTGCGCGGGCTCGCCCAGCTCGCCGCCGAAGGCGTGTTCCACCGCGACCTCAAGCCGGACAACTTCGGTCTGTGCGAACGGCCGGGCGCCGGTGTGGGGCTGGTCCTGTACGACTTCTCCCTGAGCGGCGCCCTGCTCACGGAGGTCACCGTCGGCACTGGCGGCTACCTCGACCCCTTCCTGGGCACCGCCCGCCGTCCCCTGTACGACGGCCACGCCGAGCGGTACGCCGCCGCGGTCAGCCTGCACGAGATGGCGTCCGGGGTCCTGCCGGTGTGGGGAGACGGCAGCACGCACCCCGGCGCGGTGCCCGCCGACTGGCCGGAACTGGCCGCCGACCGCTTCGACCCGGACCTGAGGGCCGGTCTGACCCGGTTCTTCCAGCGGGCGCTGCACCGCGACGCCGAGCGCCGCCACCCGGACCTGCCGTCGATGGAGGCGGCGTGGCGCGAGGTGTTCGCGACCCGGCGCCGGTCGTTCGGGCGATTACGCGCTCCGGCGTGGGGCCGTCCGCTGGTCGGGTTCGTCGCCGTGGTGGTGGCCGCTCTGTTGGGGGTGTACACGATCGCCGTGGTGCAGCCGCCCCAGCAGATGATCTTGACCGTGGTGACCCCGAGCGTGTCCAAAGTTCCGCCGCAACGCCCGCCGCGTCCGGTGTCCGTCGAAGACCCCCAGATGACCTTCACGATCACCGGCCTGCCCAACGGTGCGTTCGCCGCCGACACCGGCATTTTCGGTGGTGTGCAGTCGGAATCGGTGTACTACGACGACGACCGTGGGCGACACCACGCCGCGAACGTGAAGTTCTACCCGCCCGGCACGTTCGACCGCACCGCGATCCTGGGCCGGCGGACGTTCACCGTGGGGCCGCGCACCGCGTTCCACCTGGACGACTTCCCCGACCCGCGCCCGCGCTCGGGGTGGACCTACACGACACCGGCGGTCGTCGTGGAGTACGGCGCCGACACGTGGCTCGTCGTGCGGGGGTACGAGTGGTCCGAGCGCGACGCG
This sequence comes from Saccharothrix sp. CCNWYY140, assembly GCF_037401995.1. NCBI lineage: Bacteria > Bacillati > Actinomycetota > Actinomycetes > Pseudonocardiales > Pseudonocardiaceae > Saccharothrix > Saccharothrix sp. CCNWYY140. The sequence goes on along the minus strand of NZ_JBBEGC010000001.1, from coordinate 23,370 downwards.
CTGGTGGACCTGGCGGGCCGGGTCGAGGTCGGGGCTCGACGACAGCTCCGGTTCCCCGTCCGGTTCGGGCACGTCCCCGGCAACCTCGCCGTCTGCGGCGCCTACGACGGGCTCACCGACCCGTGGCGCGGCGCGAACGAGGGTTGGCACGCCTACCTGCACCTGTGCGACGACAAGGCGAGCGAGTCCACCACCGGTCACGGCGAGGCCGTGCTGGTGGACCTGTCCTCGACCAACCTCACCCCCGCCCGGCCCGGGTGGGACACCGACACCACCGGCCACACCACACCCCTGGACGGCGGCCTCGTCGTCGACTGCGGCTCGTTCGGGGTGGCGATCGTCGTCCGATCGACCCACCGATCCCGTTACGCGCAGGCCGAGGTCGAACAGATGGCCCGGTCGTTGGAGATCCGGGACATCACCGACCCGACGACGTGGTTCACCGCGGCCGAAGCCGTCGGCTGACCGGTCACTCGTCCGGGTAGCGGGTGGTCCAGTCGGGGGTGGTGGGCGGTGTGGGGCCGAACTCGGCGAGCATGTCGTCGGCTGTCTCGGTGACCACGTCGCGGAGTTCCAGGCGGTCGAGCCACGTGGGGTTGAGGGCGGTTTCTCCGTAGAGGGCGCCGACGATGTTGCCGCACACCGCGCCGGTCGAGTCGCTGTCGCCGTCGTGGTTGACCGACGCCAGGAGCGCGGCGTCGGGGCTGTCCGTGGTCAGGGTGGCGTACAAGGCGATGGCCAGCGCGGATTCGCCCACCGCGCCGGTGCCCAGGGTGGCGGTCCGCTCCGGGGTGGGAGGGCCGGTCAACGCCTGGGCGGCGTCCAGGGCGGCGGTGGTCTCCTCGTGGCCTGCGCGGCGGGACAGGTGGGCTCGGGCGGTCGCCAGGGCTGTGGGGAGGTCGTGACCGCGGATCAGGCCGTGGACGAGCACGGCCAGGACGCCGGCGGGGAGGTGACCGGAGGGGTGGCCGTGGGTGATGGCGGCGGCGGTGACGGCCACGTCGAACACGGTCTCCGGGTCGTCGGACCAGAGGGCGGCGGGAGCGGCGCGCATGACTCCGCCGCAGCCCTTGGAGTCGTTGGGCGGCTGGGAGGTGCTGCCGCCCCGGCCGGTGACGCCGTAGTGCTGGAGGGTGAGGAAGCAGGTGGCGCCGGGGGCGCGGCGCTTGAACAGGCCGCGGACGCCGATCAGCCGGCCGTCCGGGCTGTCCCGGGTGTTGTGGGGGCCGCGTGCGCGTGCCCACGGGGTGCCCTGCGTGTGCAGCCAGCGCTGGTAGGCCATTTGCAGCGAGTGCGTGACGTCGGCGTGGCCCCGGCGGCGGTGCTGGGCGTGGGCGCGGATGAGGCCTTCGGCGGTGAACAGGGTCATCTGGGTGTCGTCGGTGATGCGCCCCAGCCCGTCCGCCGAGGTGATCAGGTCGGTGACGCCGTGCGGCCCGGCCAGCGCGCGGACCTGGTCCATCGGCTTGTTCTCGACGGGCGCGCCGAGGGCGTCGCCGATCGCTCCGCCCAGCAGGCTGCCGCGCCAGCGCGCGGGATCGACCCGGGCACCGCGGTTGGCGACTTGGGCGCTGAGGTTCGCGGGGGCGACCTGGGCGCTGTGGTTCGCGGGGTGCAGGACGGCATGCGCCGGCTGGGGGCCGCGCACCAGGTACCTGCGGCCGTCTGCGCCGACTGCGATGTGCAGCTCCAACCGGTGCACGTCGACACCGCCGGCGGGCGGGGCGTCGGCCTGCGCCTGCGCCAGGCGGGCGAGGACTTCGAGGTCGGACTCGCTCAGGAACACGTCACGTCCTCGGGTAGCGGGTGTCCCACCGGCCCAGCCCGAGGGGTGACGAGCGGTTGAAGTGGCGGTAGGCGTCGGTGGCCAGGTTCTCCACCACGTACCGCAGGTCCAGCTGCTCCAGCCAGCGCGCGGGCAGCCCGGGGACACCGACCCGCGCACCGAGCAGCGCGCCCGCGATCGCACCGGTCAAAGCGCTGCGGCCGGAGTGGTTGACGGCGCGCAGTAGCGCCGCCTCGGGGTGGTGCTCGTGGCCCGCGACGGCGGACAGGGCCTGCCGCAGGACCGTGCCGGCGTCGCGCCCCGCGCCCATGTCGGCGGGCCTTGGCGCGTCGAGGAGCCCGAACTTGGCGTAATCGGGCAGGGCGTCGGCGACGTCCACGCCCCCCACCCGCACGTCACGGCCCGCGATCCACAGCGGCAGGGGTTCGTCGGCCCGGAGCACCTGCTGGAAGAGGTGCGTGAGGTAGACGGTGGCCGCCGGGTCGGAGCCGTGGGTGAGGCCGGCGAGGAGCCGGGCGGCCTCCGCCGCGCCGCCGGGCAGTCCCGTCCCGGGTCCGCCTTCGGTGAGCGCCGCCGGCAGCGCGGCGAGCAGCGCGGACGCGCCCACGCCCGAACCGGGCCGGCCCTCGGCCAGCGCGCGGACGGCCTCCAGGTCGTCGGGGTCGGGGAACCGGTCGGCGTACAGGCCGGGCACGTGCACCAGCCAGCCGTCCACTGGGCGGTCGACGGTGTCGCCCTGCGTGTGCAGCCAGCGCACCAGGCCACCGGCGGCGATGTCGGCGAACGACTCCGCCCGGTGCGCGCGGATGACGCCTTCGGTCAGGAACAGCAGCCGCTGGGTCAGCGGTCCGATGCGCCCGGGGGCGTCGTAGGCGGCGACGAGGTCCTGGACGCCGTCCGGGCCGTACCGCGCGCGGATCTCGTCGAGCCCGGCGTCGTCGACCGCCGCGCCCAGCGCCTCGCCGAGGGCGAACCCGAGGAAGGCCCCGGTGACCTGGCGGTAGCCGTAGCGGAAGCCCTTGGGCGCGTCCGGGCAGTACTTGCCGTGCACGTCGACCACCGGGACGGGCGTGCCGTCGTCGGCGTACGCCGGCTGGAGGCCGTGAGCCGCCCAGTCGCCGGGCAGGCGGGACGCGTCGCCGGTGTCGCGGACCAGTCGGGTCCAGGTGCGGCCGACGACAGTGCGCCGCACCTCGTCGTCGGTGAGCTCGAAGCCGTTCAGGCGGGCGTAGCGGGCCTCGTGGACCGGTGCGGGCACGGGTTCGGCGAGCCCGACGCGGGCCGCGGTGTCCCGGGCGAAGTCCGCGAGTTCGGGGCCGACCTCGAAGCGGGTCTCGGTCACGTCCACCGGCGGCGCGACGCGGGGGAACTCCTGGAGAGCCGCAGCCACGTCCGCCGCGGGCACGCGCCGCAGGGTGCCGGGACCGAAGATCGACAGCACCGGCTGCTCGGCGAACCCGCCGACGAGGGTGGCCAGGTCGACCCGACGCCACCGGGTGGTGTCCGGGGGCAGGTAGCGGGGGGAGGAGTACACGGGGTAGCGGTCCAGGGCGGGACCCCGGCCGCCGCCGTCGAGCGGCACCAGCACCTCGGTCTGGGTGAGCCCGGTGACCAGCCGCCGGTCGTCGAACCAGGCGACGGCGGCGAACACCAGCATCCACTCCAGCGCGTTGACCGGCCGGGGGTGCCCCATGCGGACCGGGCCGGTGCGGTAACCGGGGTTGACCCGGTCACGCGCGGTGCGGGTGCCGTCCGCCTCGACCCACTGCCAGCCGGCCACGGCCATGTCCGGCACGCCGAGGTAGCCCAGGCCGGACGCGGTGAACTCGGGATCGACGATCTCGGCCCAGTGGCCCTCGCCGGGCAGGCGCGCGGGCACGCTGACGCCGTCCGGTCGGGGCGCGGGGACCCGCAGCTGCCCGTCCGGTTCGCGCACGACCAGGCGCGGCGGCGGGTAGACCTGCTTGCCGGCGTCGCCGCCGTCCAGGTAGGCCACCGTGTTGTAGGGCACCGACCAGCCCTCGGGCACCCGCCGGACCCCGTCCGGGTCCACCCGCATCCCGCCGGAGGAGTGGACGGCGCGCACCCACTCCTCGACCTTCGCCACCGCCCGCGCGGCATCCACTTCTCGCTCAGTCCTTCCCGGTCTTGACCCGCACGGTGAACGTCGGCGGCTGCCCGGCCGCCCGGCGCGCGGCTTCCTCTTCCCACATGCCGAACGTGCGCCGGCGGAGCGAGCGGACCAGCGCCAGTTCCTCTGCGGTCAACCGCTTCCGGCCCTCGCGCGCCTTCTGCTCGTAGATGGCGTCGATCGTCTCGTACAGCGCGAACACCGGGCCGTCACCGGTGAGGTGCAGCGCTCGCTCCTCCTCGGTCCGCCAGACGAACCGCTCCCGGTCCACCGACGTGTGGTCGCCGGTCGGGGACGCCGACAGCACCTCCGGGATCGGCCGGTCGTCCCGGTCGAACCAGCCGGTGCGCACGTCGAGCAGGTAGCCGGCCGGGTTGCCGTCGGCGTCGTCCTCGATCTTGAACGGCCACGTGTGGTACAGGAAGTAGGACTCGCTCACCGCTGATCACCTTCCCGCGTGAGACCCCCGCTGCGCCGGAACGCCTCCGCGAACAGCTCCCGCTCGCGGGCCAGGATCGAGTTCGCCAACGCGCGCTCCTCGGCGGTCATCGCACGACCATCCTCCTTGGCCAACGCCTTGAAGTCGCGGCGGACCTCGAACAGGGCGTGCTCGAAGTCGGCCACGTCGTCCATCGGTTTCAGGTGCAGCCGCAGTTCGGCGACGTGGAAGGTGCCGTCGTCGAGTTCCAGGCGGACCTTGCACTGGAGGTCGCGGTAGCCGCTCTTCTCCGGGTGGGCGATGCGGTCGTCGAAGTCGACCAGTTCGGCCTTCACACCGTCGTCGTCGAGTCGGGCGAGCAGCACCTCCAGGCCGCGGTAGGCGTCGGCCACGGTCCGGTACTGGATCTTGGAGCCGACCAGGTCGGTGAGCCGGTCCGCCTCGCCGCGGTAGCCGGTGACCTTGTCCAGGGCGCGCACCCGGCTCTTCTCCGTCTGACGGGAGAACGCTTCGCCGCCGGATTGCTGTGCGACTTCTTCGGCCAGGGCGTGCAGGCGAGCCTGTTTGCCCGGCCAGTCCCGGTACAGCTCGTCGAGGTAGCGGGCGCGGTAGTCGGCGTCGTCGACCCTGGAGCGGTCGAAGTTTGGTTGGCGGCGGTCCTGGGCGGACGCGCTGTCCACCGCGTCGCGGGCCTCGGCGGAGAGCGCGGTCTGCTCTTCGGTGAGCAGTGCGTCCTCCGGGTCGGGCTCGGCTTCGAGCCGGTCGGCCAGGTCGCCTGGTTCGGCTTGGTGGACTTGGTCGAGGCAGTCCGCCAGGACGTCGATGGCCTCGGGGTGGCGCAGCAGGTTGGCCAGGGTTTGCGGGCGGGCCAGGAGGGAGTTCTCCAGGTGGGGCGTGTCGCGCAGCATCCCCGCCAGCTCCGGGTGCCGGGGGAGCAGCGCGGCGATGGCCTCGCCGATGTGCAGCTTGACGCCGTCCACGGTGATGCGGGCATCGGGGTCGCGGTGGCTGATCGCGTCGGCGACCCGGAGAGCGTCCTGGACCTTCGGTTCGGCGAGGAAGCGGCCGATGTCCTCCGGCGTCGGGCGGTTTTGTGCTGCGGCCCTGTAAGCGTCTGTGGTCTCCGATGTGTCCGATGTGGACGTTGAACCGTCCGATGTGGACTGGTCGTGTCGGGCGACGGCTTCCGCCGGGTCGTAGCGGAGCAGGTCCACCTTGGTCGGCGGGTGGGGGAGGGACATCAGCGAGTTGGTCTGCGGGTCGACGAACGCGACACCGTGCCTGGTGTTGACGACCTCGGCGACGTGCCCGTACTCGACCCCGTCAGGACCGACGTACTTGACCGCGACGACCGCGCGCGTGCCCGGCGGCTCGTCCCGCATCGAGCGGATCACGTCGTCGTACCCGTCGTGCGACTGCCACTCGCCACCCAACCGGTCCCGCACGTGGTCGAGCGTGCCCAACGACTCCATGTCCTCGGGCCGCACCGGCCCGGCCTCCACGTCGATTCCCGCGTGCCGCAGCGCCGCGGCCACCACGCCGCGGGTGCAGTTGGTGCGGTAGCCCGCTTCGAAGCCGTTGGGGTCGTGGTAGCGGGGGTTCACGCCCGCCAGGTGCGGGTGCTCTTCGGCCAGGTACTTGGCGGACTGGTTGGGGGTGGCCGTACCGGCGTGGATCGCGGCCTCGGCCGGCGGGTTCGTCGCCCGCGCCAACGGCGACCAGTCGTGCCCGCCGATGTCGCCCGCGGGTGCCGTGTGGTCGAGCGCGTGATCGGTACCCGCGTAACCGCCCAGCCGATCCGTGATCGTGCTGCGCTCCGGCTCTTTTTCGTTGCTGCTCAGCGGCTCTTCGGCGCTGCTTAGCGCTTCTTCGGTGCCGCTTCGCGGTTCTTCGATCCCACCGCCTCCACCAAGGCGGCTGCCGATGTCCCCAGCCGTGGCACGGTCGAACGCGGCGACGTTGGCGTTGTTGGCCTCCCGACGAGCGGCGATCTCCCGCTCGGCGTCGGCCTGGTCGAGGTAGCGAGGGTCGCCAGGCAGAACTTCCTCGACGACGATGATCGTCTTCTCCCGCCGCACCCCGTCCCGCTCGACCACCACGGTTTTGTTCTCGTGGGTGAACCACTGCGTGCCGGGCTTGCTGACCGCTTCCTTCTCGTCGGTGTTCTGCGACAGCGCATGGATGTCGCGGGCGGTCTTGGAGAGGATGTGGATCTCGACGTCCTCACCGAACTTCGAGGTGAAGTCGGGCGTCTCCTTGATCGAGGCACTGACGATCGTGGGCTCGACCGTCGTACGGCCCACTTGGTACTGGGCGGCGATCAGGCGTGCGAGCTCGGGCCTCCCCCCGACGTCGATGCCGCGAACCAGTTGACCCCGGAACGGCGGCAACTCGTTGATGGCCGACACAATCGCCCGAACCTGCCCCTGCGCCCGCTCGAACGCTTCGGCCTGCCGCCGTGCACCGGCTTCGTCGAGCCGCCCGAACGAGTCCGCGCCGAGCCGGTGCGCGGTGTTGGCCGTGTCGAACACGTCGTGCCCGGTGTAGGCGTAGAGCGCAAACGCACCCCGGTCCGACAGCCCGGCGAGCGCCGGAGCGGCATCCCTCTTGGCCACGGCCGCTTGATGGATCTCCTGGCGGCGGTCGTCGGTGGAGATCGCGTCGGTGAGGGCGGAGTGGTCGGTGTCAGTGGCCCGGAAGTCGGGGTCGAACAGGTAGTCCTCGCCAGACCGCGAGCCGTTCTCGGGCGCACCGTGGTCCGGAGTGTGATCGACCTCCGGCGCGGCCGGCGCGGTGTCGGCCTGCGGGTCGACGGGCGTGGTGTCGGCCTGGGGATCGGCGGGGGTGGTGTCGGGCTGCGGTTCGGCTGGGGCGGTGTGGGTCTCCGGTTGCTTGGGGGTGGTGTCGAGCTGCGGGCTCGACGTGGCTGGGTGTGCCGGCTGGTGGTGGTCGGCGGCGTCCGGGACCGGGCGCGTCGCTGGCGGGCTGGTGGGCTCCGATGGGCTGGCGGGCTCGGGCTGGGACGAGGTGTCGCGGCGGGTGTCGGTGGGTTGGTTCGGCGGCGGGGTGCGCTCGGGCAACGGGCGGCCGGCAGGGGGTGGGGTGGTGCTGGGCCGCACCGGGCGTGACTGGTCGGCGGGTGGCCGCAGGTCCGGGCGGAGCTGGTCGGCGGATCGCGGCTGGTCCGGGCCTGGCCGGTCGGTGGTTCGCGGCTGGTCGGGGCCTGGCCGGTTGGCGGGGCGCGACAGGTCCGGGCGTGGCTGGTTGGTGGGTGGTGGCAGGTGTGGGTGTGGGCGGGTGGCCGGAGGTGGCGGTAGGTCTGGGCGTGGGCGGGTGGCCGGTGGTGGTGGCAGGTCTGGGCGTGGGCGGTTTGTCGGTGGGCCTGCTGGGCGTGCCGGGGCGTGTGGGGGTACAGCTCCTGCTTGTCCGCGTGGTGGGCCGCTGTGTCGCGGTGGCAGGGGGCGAGGTGGCGTGGCCGAGCCGTGCGGGCCGTTGCCGGGAGTGGCTCGCTGAGGGTTGGGCATCCCGCCGAGCGGGGGCAGGCCGCGTCCTGGGCGCTGTCCGGGAGGTGGGGGCGGCACACCGGGGCCTGACGTCGGGTGCTGTGGACCGGACATCGGCATGTGCTGCGGGCCGGACATCGGCGCGTGGTGTGCGGTGCCGGTCGACTGGGGCGTGGTGTGGCCCGGAGGGGTCGTGTGACCCGCGGGTGTCGTGTAACTCGCGGGTGAGGCGGTGCCGGGTGGTGTGGCGGGGCCGCCGGGGTGTGGGGCGTGAGGCGGCATGGCCGGGCCGCCGGGAGGAGGTCCGTGGTGCGGGCCGGGTGCCTGCGGAGCCGTGGGACCGGGCTGAGGCGATCCGCCGAGCGGTGGCTGCCACTGCTGGGGACCCGCCCACGCCGGCGATCCACCCGGGCCGAACGACGGCCGTGGCGCGCCCGCCGAGGAGGACTGCGGAGACGGCTGCTGGTGACCAGGCTGTTGGTGACCAGGCTGTTGGCCGCCGGGCTGCTGGTGCCCAGGCGCCTGGTGGCCGGGTTGTTGGTGCGCAGATGCCTGGTGAGCGGATGGCTGGTGTCCGCCCGACTGGTGGGCGGGTGTGGCGGGACCGGATGCGCCTTGGAACGACGGCTGCATGCCTCCCGGGCGCGGCCCGGCCCCTCCCTGACCGCTGGTGGACGGCCCCGGCGTGTCAGGGCGTGCCGCGGCCCCGCCTCCGCCGGGCTGCGGGCCGAACCCGGCAGGTGGCGGTGCCATGCCGTACCCGCCGGTCGACCGCTGGGACGACGTCTGCTCAGCGCCACCCGAAGTGCCACCCGAAGTGCCGCCCGAAGTGCCGCCCGGAGCAGTAGCCGGAGCAGTGCCCGAAGTGGAGGGTGCGGGAGGGTCGAGTGTGGTGGCGGCGGATTGGGTGGTCGTGCCGCGGGGTTGTGGGCTTGGTGTCGAGTCCGGGCGTGTGTCGGGGTCGACAGGCGATCCGGGTGTCGAGGAAGAGGAGGAAGAGGGGGAGCGGGTTTCCGGGGGTGTGGTGCCGGTTGCGGGGGTGGTGGTGGGGACGTCGATGTCGCCCAGCGAGCGGATGCTGTCGGTCGCGCCGCCCACGCCCCGGTCGACTGCCCCGCCGGACGCGCCCATCAGCACGTCCTTGGCGGTCAGCTTGTCCAAGTCGCCCGTGACGGCGGCCTCGCCGACGGTGGTGGCGACGCCCTCCACGGCGCCGCGTGTGGCGGCTCGTACCGCGCTGTCCGCGATCTGCCCGCCGACGCTGTCGGACAACCCGCGGGTCGCGCCCGTGGGCACCGCGCCCGACGCCGCGCCGACCACGCCCTCGACCGCACCGCCCACGGCGGCGTCGCCGGTCTTGCTCCAGTCCCACGACTTGCGGTCGCCGGAGGCGATCTGCACGCCCTGGATGGCGACGTCCAGCGCGACCCCGCCGGCCACGTTCACCGCGACCTCGCGCAGCACCCGCTTGAGCACCTGCTGGGCGACCTTCTTGAACCCCTGCTGCGCCAGCTTCTGCAACAGCTGCCGGAAGATCATCTGCACGGCGACCCGGGTCGCGATCTGCGCGGGCACGATGCCCGCCGTCGACGCGCCGAAGGTCACCACCGCGGACGCGATCATGGCCGCGATGGAGATCGCCAGCATGATCAGCGAGGCGATGATCAGGTACTTGGTGTACTCGACGTCCAGCGCGGTGGCGTCGCACGCGTCGCCCAAGGCCTGGCACGCCTCCGCCAAGGACGTGAAGTAGGCCTCGTCGCCCTCCACGAACTTCTGCCACGCCCGCTCGAACGCCTCGGCGCTCTCGCCGGTCCACACGTCGATCACAGCGGCGGCGCCCCGGTCGGCGGCCGAACCGACGTCCGGGACAGCCGCGGCGGCCTGGTGCCACGCGTCGCGCAGGTCGCGCAACAGGTCCTCGTCGCCCTCGGGCCAGCTCTCGCCCACCACGATGGGCAGCAGCCACTTGACCTCGTCGGGGATCTCCATGCCCACGGCGCTACCGCCCCCGCCGCACGACCGTCACGCGCTCACACACCACGGGAGAAGGTCCGCGCACTGCCGTCCTCGACCGTCTCGTAGGCGGTCATGGCGTCCACGACGCTGCCGCGCATCGCGCGCAACCCCTCGGTCAACGAGGCGAACGCCTTCACCGCGCCCTCGGAACCGGGCACGTAGTCCTTGGCGAACTCCTGCCCGGACTCGTCCGCGCCCCAACACGCCCCGGCCGCCGCGAGCGCCTGGGACAGGGCGGTGCCCGCGGCCTCCAACTGGTCGGCGGCGTCGGCGAGGGTCGTCGCGGACTGCTTGGCGACGTCCGGTTCGATGCTGAAGCCGGCCATCAGTACCCACCTCGCAACCACGAGGCCGGCGGGTCCTCGTCCTCGGTCGCCGGTCGCGCGGGACGCGGCGGCGGCTGCGGTGCCGGGGGCCGCTCGGCGAGGGCGCTGCGGTCCTCGAAGGACCCCTCGTCGGCCTCGACCGGCGGTTCGGGCTGCTCGAAGCGGGGCAGCAGGGCGGACAGCGAGGGCGCGCCGTCCACCAGGTCGGCCAGGTCCGGGAGGTCGGCGGTCAGCGGCGACATCAACTCCGCGACCTGCTGCTTGACCTGCGCCGCACCTTCCCGCGCCAGCTGCACGACCGACCGCGCCAAGGCTTCCGGAGTGGACCGCTCGAACGCGGACGGCGTGATCTCCAGGGCGGAGAGCACACCGGAGGAGTCCACAGTGGCCCGCACGAGCCCGTCACGTGAGGTCAGCGTCGCCGTGGTCTGCGTGGCGGCACTTTGCGCCTCACGCAGCATCTCGGTCTGCCGGTGGAACGTGTCGAGCAGGCTGTGCACCTGCTCCTTCATGGCGGCGTTGCGCGCCTCAAGACGCGCTCGTTCGTCGCCCGACATGGCCAGCCCCCCTGGTTTCGTCGGTGTGGGCACAGACCTTATAGGCGCACCGCCCCGCGCGCTCACGGTTCCCCCAACTTCCCGCCACAGTCGTGGAACGACACCCCGCCGACCTGGGGGTTGACCGGCAGGGTCCCCGGCGCCGGACTTGGGACGAACGGGCACTTCACGACCCCGAAACACCTCGCCCGCCGGACCACGGCGGGCGAGGTGTTCACCGGGCTACTGCATCCGGTGCCAGAACACCGTGGCGTCCGGGCCGTAGAGCGCCAGGTTGGTGTCGGTCTGCACGACCAACCGCTGCGCTGCGGAGTTGTAGGTGTGCGTCTGCCACACGGGTTGGCGCTGCGCGGTGTACACCACGAAGTTGCCGTCGGCCTGGAGCGTGGCGAACGTCGCCCCGGTGCCGTAGGTGGCGGTGTGCCACAACACGGTGCCCGCCGCGTTGTACAGGACAAGGTTGCCGTCGGGCTGCATGGTCAACCGGGTCCGGCCGTCGGGCGAGTACTTCGACTGGTCCGCCCGCAACTCCTCGCCGCGCACCAGCCGGTCACCGCCGGCCGGGAGCGACGCGGGCGCCCGGAGCGTCCACTGCTGGCTCGGCACCGCCTGGCACTGGACGGTGGTGGCGTTCTCGGTGGTGGTCGCCCTCAGACACAGGCTGTTCCAGGTCGACACGATGTTCCGGTTGGCGCGGATCTGCCACTTCTGCTGGCTGGAGCCGTTGCACGTGCGCAACCCCACGACACCGGAGGTCTGGGACCCGGCGGCGTCCAGGCACTTGTCGAACACCCGCAACGACCCGTCCGGCGCGGCCGTGATGTTCTGCCGCGAGCCGGTGGCGAGGTAGGTGGGCGCGACGCAGGCGGCGTTGCGCAGGGGGGCGCCTTCCTCCGTCCGTCCACCGGTCACGTCGAGGCACTGCGAGCCCTCACCGACCAGGTTGCCGAAGCCGGCGAACCGGATGGGCAGGATGGGGTCGTAGATGTTCCCGACCGGGCACCCACCGGTCGTCACCGCGGTGCCGGCGGCGATCGTGCGCCAGTTCAGGCACTTGTTGTTCCACGGCGACTTCACACCGAAGGTCTCCGTCCACTTCTGCTGGTCGGACCCGTCGCACGTCCACAGGCGGACGCGTCGGTCGACCTGGTCGACGGCGGCGCCGGCCGCGTCGAGGCACTTGCCCATCACCCGCAGGGTGCCGTCCGTGGCCTTGGTGAACCGCTGCTTGGCGTCGTCGGTCGTGGCGCAGTCGGCGTACCGGATGGCCGCGCCGTCCTCGGTGCGGCCATCGGCAACTTCCATGCAGTAGCCGTGCTGCACGATCGCACCGAAACGGGCGCGGTCGGGCGAGACGGTCTCGCGGATCCAGCCGGCGATGTCGTCCACCCGGGTGGCGGTGCTGCCCTGCCGGACGTCGGCGGCGGCGCCGAGGCAGCCGTGCTGCCACGACGTGCCGGCGATCCCGACGACCTGCGGGCTGCCGTCGACGTCACGCAGCACCGGACCGCCGGCGTCGCCCTTGCACAGGTCCCGGCCGTCGACACCGGCGAGGGCCAGGGTCGTCGTGGACGAGGCGGTGACCGTGAAGGTCGCGGCGCTCGGCCGGTCGGACACCCATTCGGTCGCCGTCCGGCCGAAACCGGCCGCGCGCACCGACCCGCCGGTCGCGACCGCGACGTCGCTCAGCGGTAGCGCACCGGTCACATTCCTGGAGAGTTCGGCGAGCATGACATCGCGGTCCTCGCGGCGCACCAAGCCGACGACGTCCGCCACCGCGGAGTCCACGACCACCTTCGCCGGTGTGACGGGCTCACCCCCGAAGGGGTTGCCGGGGAAGCAGTTCGCGGCGGTCAGGACCCACCGGTAGCCGACCACCACGCCCGAACACGCCTTGCCCTCCAGGCTCACCTTGACCACCTGCGGGAGTTGGCCGTTCGGCACGACGGTCCCCCCGGACACCGCCGACGCCGGCACGGTGCCCAGCACGGCGCCGGCGAGGACCACGCTCGCAGCGGTCAAGCGGGCAACGCTCGTCCTCGATCTCACGGCTTGACCTCCAACCGCAGCAACGTGTCCGGCGATCCGCCCGGCACACCGATGCCGACCTGCTGGGACTCGTTGGGCTTGATGTCCACGGTCCGCTGCTCGCCGGATTCGGAACGGACCACGGCGGTGCCCTTGTGGCCCGCGGTCGAGCCGAAACCGTCGCCGCGGATCTCGAACACGTCGGGCACCAGCAGCGTCAGGTAGCCGCTGGACGCGGTGACCTTGAAGCAGATCAGCCCGTCCTCGTCCGGTCCGATCGACAGGTCGGTCGACCGGACCTCCATGAGCCCGATGCCGTTGACCGGCTGCTGGGCGCACGGCACGTAGAGGATGTGCCCGTCGCCGGAGATCAGCTTGACGTTGTCCTCCGCGAGGATCCGGTCCGCGTTCGGGTACGCGAAGTCCTCGACGAGCGGTTGCTGTTCGTCGGACGTCGTGGACTGCTGGGCCTGGGCGACCACGATGCCGCCGACCGCCACGGCGGCGACCACGAGCGCGGCGGTGAGCGCGCGCGACAACGATTTCATCTTCCTCCCCCTCTTCCTTCCGTTCCGCTGCAACGAACCCACCGCCGCGCGGGCGCGCGACGGTGGTTGGCGCTACCGGGTAGGCAAGGCAGGAGTCGGCAAGTGGCGGTCTTCGCCGCCGTGTGCCACAGCCCCCACGATCAAGACGCGCGGACCCCTCCGCGCGTGCCCCCCGCCGGTCGCGGACCACGTCCGGACCGACCGGGGAGGCACGTTACCGGCGACCCGTCTCGACGCCGTAGCGAGAAAGCGGGAGGGCCAGATCACAAAATCCGCGCCCACGTCCTGTAACGCCCCGACCCCACGGCATTCGCCCGCCGAGGGTGCTGTCCGGTGAGCTGTCGACGCGGTCGAGCAGGGCGCCTTCGCGGTGGCGTCGTCGTTCGACGGCCGATCGGGCGTTGCGTGAGGATCGTTCTGGCGCACTCTTCCGGGCACCGGCTAAGGTCCGGTCGGCCCGTGGATCGCTCCCGGGTTCGGCCACGTTTGTGTGACCCAGGGGGGATCATGCGCTCGTCAGCCCGCCGATTGCGGCGTGCACTGGGATTTGCAATAGCACTCACCACGACCGCCGGCTTGCTGGTCGCACCGCAGGCCGTCGCGGAGGAGGTCGATCGCGGCAACGAGCGCGCCAGGGTGGTGAGCCTGTGGCGCCTGGGCGGTCCGGCCGTGCGGGAGGCCGCCGCGGCGGCCCTCGTCGGGTCCGCCGCCGACATCTCGGCCTTCCTCGACGGCGGCGTGGCGGGCCCGGCCAAGGCCGACGAGCGGACCCGGGTCGCCGAGATCCGCGACACCGGTGGTCTCGTGGTCAAGGAGGCCGCGCAGCGGGCGTTGGACGCGGGCACGGCGGAGGCGGTCACCGCGTTCCTGGAGAGCGGCTGGGTCACCCCGCACTCCGTGGACCTCCGCGTCCGGGTCAACCAGTTGATGGCCAGTGGCGGACCGGAGCTGCGGGCCGCGGCGCAGACCGCGCTGGACAACGGCACCGACGAGGCGCTCAGCACGTTCCTGACCGACGGATGGCGAGCCCCGCACACCCTGGACCTGCGGCTGCGGGTCAACCAGGTGGTGGCCGTGGCCGGGCCGCGCACCCGCGAGCTCGGTCAGCGCGCGCTCGACGCCGGCACGATCGAGGCGTTCCAGCAGTTCCTCGACGTGGACTGGGCCATCGGTCAAGCACGTGACCAGGAGACCGCCACCGTCGCGGAGCTGGCCGGCGTGGCCAAGGTCGCGAGTGGGATCGCCGCGCAGGAGACGCAGAGCGCCAAGGACGCCGCCGACCGCGCGGTCACCGAGGCCGCGCTCGCGAAGGCGGCGGCGCAGAAGGCGGCGGACGCCACCGAGAGCGCGCGGGGCAACGCCGCCGAGGCGGCCAAGGCCGCGGCCGAGGCGGCGGACGCGGCCGAGCGGGGAGCGGTGGCCGCACAGGACGCCGTCGGCGCGGCGAACGCCGCGAGCTCGGCGGCGTGGATCGCCGCGAACGCCGCGTCGCGTGCGGCGACCGCGGCCTCGATGGCCGGACAGGCCGCGTCGCGGGCCTACTCCGCGGCGGCTGCGGCGGTCGACGACGCGAGCCGGGCGTCCGACGCCCGCACGGCCGCGCAGTTCGCGCGCAGTGTCGCCGACGGCGCCGAGGAGGCGGCGGCGGCAGCGTCGGCCGCCGGTGACGCGGCGCGCAACGCCGACGCGGCGGCGCAGGCCGCGAGCAGCGCGGGCGCCAATTCGGCGGCGGCTGCCGAGGCCGCGGCCGAGGCGGCCGACCACGCCACCGCGGCGGGCGCGGACGGCGCCACCGCGCGCAACGCCGCAGCGCACGCCCGAGCGATGGCCGACCGGGCCACTCGGGCCGCCAACGCGGCGCACGCGTTCGCCGTTGTCGCGGCCAACGCGGCCGACCGCGCGCGTGACGCCGCACGCCGGGCCGCGCAGGACGCGTTGACCGCCGCGGCAGCCGCGGACGACGCGGCGGAGCACGCGGGGAACGCGGCGAACGCCGCGGAGCAGGCGGCCAGGCACGCGGAGGCCGCGACCGCCGCCGCGACCACCGCGTTGGAAGCCGCGACCCAGGCCCGTGAGATCTTCGGCGCCGCGCGCACGGCCGACAGCGAGCGCCTGGCCGTGCAGGCGGA
Source organism: Saccharothrix sp. CCNWYY140 (assembly GCF_037401995.1). Lineage (NCBI taxonomy): Bacteria > Bacillati > Actinomycetota > Actinomycetes > Pseudonocardiales > Pseudonocardiaceae > Saccharothrix > Saccharothrix sp. CCNWYY140. The sequence continues at coordinate 7,904 of NZ_JBBEGC010000001.1, read as the reverse complement.
CAAGGTCCGGGTCTCCGCGATGCGCGCCAAGGAAGGCGTGAAGAAGGTCGAAGCCGCCCAGGCGTGGGACGCCGAACAGGCCGCCGCCCGCGACGCCGAGACCAACCGCCTGATCGCCGAGGCCACCGCGGCCGGCGCCGACCCGGCCCTCGTCGTGTCGCACGGCCGCAAGATCGCGTTGCGGCTGGCCGACTCGCGCGGCCCGTGGTCGAAGGCCGCGGCCGACGCGGCGCTGATCGCCTCCGACGCCGAGGTGACCGCCTACGTCCGGACGGGCATCGAGACCGCCGCCGCGCGGGACGACCGGATCACCCTCGCGGCCGTGGCCGAGCGGGGCAGCCAGGCGCTGCGCGACGCGGCGAACGCGGCGCTGGCGGGCTCCGACGCCGACGTGCGCCGGTTCCTGCGGGAGCAGGACTACCCGGGCCGCGACACCGAGGACCGGGTCAAGGTCAACAACATCCTCAACACGGCGCGTGAGCAGGGGCGCACCGCCACGGCGTCGGCCGCGCAGCGGGCACTGGACGCGGGCACCGGCGCCGCGTACCGGGACTTCCTCAATCGGATCCGGTTCAACACCGCCGTGGTGGACGACCGGGTCAAGGTCAACCAGATCATCGCCGCGCCGGACAGCGGCCCGGCGACCAAGGCGATGGCGCAGGCCGCCCTGGACGGCCCGCCCGCGGTGGTCCACGACTACCTGGAAGTGGGCCGGTACACGGCGCTGCGGCAGGACGCCGACTCGGCCACCCACATCGCCGAGGTGTCCGGCTACCTCGCCCAGGCCGCGAGCGCCGCGGCCACCGCCGTGCAGAACTCCTTCGAAGCCCGGGCCGCCGCGGCCGTGGCACGCGGGGCGGCCGAGGAAGCCTCGGGGTACGCGCAGCAGGCGCGGGACTTCGCCGGCGAGGCGGCGGGTCACGCGCAGTCGGCCCGCGAGTCCGCCGCGTCGGCGGAACGGTCGGCCCAGCAGGCCGCGGACTCGGCGCGCACGGCCGCGTCCGCCGCCGCGTCGGCGCAGTCCTCGGCCCGCGCGGCGTCCAGGTCGGCGGTGTACGCGCAGGCGTCGGCCGACCAGGCGGCGGGCTTCGCGCAGGACGCCTACCACTCGGCCAAGCGCGCCTACGCCGCCAAGATCGACGCCGGCGAGGACGCGCGGGCCGCGCAGGTGGCGGCGGAGGCGGCGTTCGAGGCCGCCATCGGCAAGATCGACGACGCCATCGCGTTGCAGAGGCTGCGCCAGGGCGAGTACTGCCAGAACAGGTACAGCGGCGACGCCGACAAGCGCGCCGAGTGCATCCGCATGATCACCGCGACCGCGGAGGAACGCACGGAACGCGCCTTCGTCAACGGCGCGCTGTGCGACAACCTCTACGGGCACGTCCGGGAGAGCCCGCTCTACCAGAACTGCACGGCGGAGGTGCTCAGCCCGGACTTCGCGTCGAAGGTCCAGCTGGACGCGGCGAACGTGCTCCTCGACGTCCTCGGAGTCATCGTCCGGACGGCCCTGGTCGCCGAGACGCTGCTGATCGCCACGGTCGCCGTCGGGGCGTGCATCGCGTCGGTGGTCTGCAACGGCATCATGCTGTCGCTCGCGCCGGAGGGCATGGCTTTCTTCCACGCCTGGACGGCCGCCGCGTACGCGGGCGGCACGTCGGCCGCCATCGGCCTCCGACTGGCCGGGGTCATGGAATGGCTGACCACCCGGACGCACCTGGTGCGCCAGTCCACGGCCGGCAAGGTCATCTCTCTCGCGGAGCTGGCCGAGGCCGAGCGCCGCGTGTGGCTGGGTATCGACCCCGCGACGGGGAACAGGTTCGATGTCAACGAGTACAACATCGCGGTGTGGCTGGAAAACAACCTCGGCGTGCACTTGACCCGGGTGCCGGTCGTGCACCACGGCAAGACCACGCCGCCGACCCCGGACTGGATCGACACGAACGGGAAGACCTACGACGCGCTCACCATCGCAGGCTCCTACTTCGACACCGCGTGGCCCAACTTCCAGAACGCGAAGATCCCGTCGCACCTGGCGAAAGCGGACTACGTGCCCATCTACGCGATCAACCTCTCGCCGCAACAACTGGCGGTCATGGAGCAGTACGTCAAGACCCTCGGGCCTCGCGTTTTCATCATCATCCCGTAAGGACGTTGCGATGTCAGCGAGCTTCTTCCTCAACCGTCCGGGTGATCACCCGGACGAGACCTTCAGCTGGGATGCGACCAGCGGGGCGGCCTCGTGGGTGATCTACTTCATCGCGGATCGCGTGCGGGACCAGGAGGTCGCGGCCTTCCTGCGGGAAACCCCCACTTTGATCTTCGCGCTGGCCAAGTTCGACGATGAGCAGGCAGCCGACATCGTGCGGATCATCCGGGAGGACATGCTCCCGGCCGCCGAAGCCGTTTCCGCGGCGCACCCGGACAACTACCTCGCCCTGTTCGTCCGTGATCTTGTGGAGGGGACGATCCGGTGGAGCGACGGCAAGGACTTCTGGGTTCGGCGTGCGGCTCGGCAGGACGGGGATGCTGGGGAATGAGCAGACGGACGCTGCTGGTCGCGACGGGTGAGGTGCCACCGAGGGGGTGAGGTCGGGTCGTCCGGCGGCACGGTGGCGGCTGCGTGCGTTCCTGCTCCCCGCGGAGCCTCGGGTCGTCAGCGGGGGCCGGCGGCGCGGTGGAGGCGGTTGGCCAGGGCCAGGCCCAGGCCTTGTTCTGGGGGGAGGGACGCGATGATGAGGTCGCAGCCCAGTTCGTCCAGTTCGCGCAGGTATCCGTAAAGGCCGCGTGCGTAAGCGGTTGGGGAAGACGGGACCGTCACGACGGCGTGCGCCTTTACCTGTGTGTCGGAGAGGGAGGGCGGGAGGAAGACGCCTACCTGGTGGCCCTCCTCCTGTGCGCGTTGTGCTTCGGCGGGGATCTCGTCGGGCTCGACCAGGACGACCCGGGCGCGGGGCGCGTAGTGCGAAGGGTGTTGTCCTGGCACCCGGACACGGGTTGTCGTGCCGACGGTGATCGGGCGGCCCAGTACCGCTTCGAGGTCCTCGCGGGTCACGCCGCCGGGGCGCAGGATCGTGGGGGTTTCGCCTGTGGCGTCGACGATGGTGGACTCGACGCCGACGTCGCAGGGGCCGCCGTCGAGCACGAAGTCGACGGCGTCTCCCAAGTCCGCGCGGACGTGGGCGGCTGTGGTGGGGCTGACCGAGCCGAAGCGGTTGGCGGAGGGGGCCGCGATCGCGCCGCCGAAGGCGGACAGGAGGGCCAGGGCGACGGGGTGGGCGGGGACGCGCACGGCGACCGTCTCCAGGCCGCCGGTTGCGGCTAGGGGGACCCGCGGGCCGCGTCGCAGGACCAGGGTGAGTGGGCCGGGCCAGCAGTGCTCGGCGAGCAGGCGCGCGGTTTCCGGCACGTCGGCTACCCAGTCGTCCAGCTGCTCGGCCGCGCCGATGTGGACGATCAACGGGTGGTTGGGCGGTCGGCCCTTGGCCTCGAAGACGCGGGCGACCGCGGCGGGGTCCTCGGCGTTGGCGCCCAGTCCGTAGACGGTCTCGGTCGGGAGCGCCACCAGGCCACCGGCGCGCAGCACCTCGGCCGCCTTCTCGATGTCGCTGGTCGTCGCCGTCACCCTCGGCCTCTCGTCGTTCGCTCGATACGGGCTGGTGGACGACCCAGGATACGGCCGGCGGGCAGACCGGCCGGCGGGTGCCCGTGGTGCCGAGTGGGAGCCGTGTCAATCATTCGCGAATATGTGGGCAAAGAAACCGGACAGTCGACTTGTCGAGTTACACGAAACAGGTCGATTCACTCGATCGTGCTCAGCCAGACCGTGGTGTTCGGCAGCGCCGGCTACATGGCCGTGTACGCCATCGGGGGTGTGTCCCTGATGGTCGTGCTCGGGGACAAGGGACTGAACCTCGGCCGGCTGCTCTACGAGACCCTGCCCGTGATCGAACGGGTCGGCTCGATCCTCGCCTCCTCGCACCCCCGGCCACCCGGGGCCGCACGGTGATCGGGGACGCCGTCCGGAGCGATGAAGGATTTGCCGACGGATGACACCAAGAATGGTCGCAGCACATGTTTGCCCTTGGGTCATTGTTTTCGTTGATGGCGTCATCCATGTGGAGGCGTGTCCGCACCGCGCCGAGGCGAGCGGCACGCCCTGGGCGCGTGGCCTGCTGGCCCGCGCCAGCGTCCTGACCACCGAGGACGCCGAGCCGCACCACCGGGAAGCCGTCGACCGCCTGGGCCGCACCCCGCTGACCCCCGACCTCGCCCGCGCCCACCTCCTCCACGGCGAGTGGCTGCGCCGCCGCCGCAGACGGGCCGAGGCGACGACCAGTCTGCGCACCGCCCACGAGCTGTTCACCGGCATGGGCGCCACCGCGTTCGCCCGCCGCGCCGAACAGGAGCTGCGCGCCGCCGGCGGCAGCCCCCGCACCGAACAGACCGCCGGCGGCAGCCCCCGCACCGCCGCCGCCCGTCCCGGGACCGCTGCCCGTCCCGAGACCGCCGAGCTGACCCCGCAGGAGGCGCGGATCGCGGCCCTGGTCGCCGACGGCGCCACCAACCAGGAGATCGCGACCACGCTGTTCCTCAGCGTCAGCACCGTCGAGTACCACCTGCGCAAGGTCTTCCGGAAGCTCGACGTGACCTCGCGCCGCCAGATCCGCCTGGTGCTGCGCTAGGCGAACCGCTTCACGAACTCCAACGTCGTCTGCGCCACGTCGCGCCACCCGTGGTCGATGGTCAGCGAGTGGCCCCGGCCCGGCAGCTCCACGATCTCCGTCACGCCCGGGTTGTCCTTCTGCTGCTTGAAGGACGCGTTGGCGATCGCCCACGGCACGGTGTTGTCCTTCTCGCCGCTGACGATCAGCAACGGGCCGCGCTCGGGGTTGTCGGTGTCGACCTTGACCTCCGTCCACGGGTTGAGGTTCGCGAACGCCGCCTGGAACAGCGGCGCGCCCGGCGTGGGCACGGCGAACTCCTCGAACAACGCCCGCGCCTCCTCCTCCGGCACCGCGTTGGCGAAGGAGAACCGGAACTGCTCGTAGGTCAACGGCACCGCCCGGCCCCGGTTGGCGGGGTTGCCCAACACCGGCAACGCCGCCCGCAACGACGACACCGGCAGCGGCAGCACACCCCGGAACGGCGCGGGATCGATGGCCACCGACGCCGCCGACACCCCGCGCCCGGCGAGGATCTGCGTCAACAGCCCGCCGAACGAGTGCCCGACCACCGCGGGCTTGCGGGTCAACCCGCCGATCACCTCCTGCACGTGGTCCGCGACCTCGCCGACGGTGTGCCCGGCCAACGTCTCGGGGTGCGCGTTGGCCTCCGCGACCGTCTCGGGGTCCCCCGGCCAGTCCGGCACGACCGCCGCGTACCCGGCGTCCTCGAACACCCCCACCCACCGCGCCCAACTGCCGGGCAACAACCACAACCCGTGGATGAACACCACCGGCACCCGCCCACTGCCGTTGGCCCGCTCGACCTGCTCCGCCTCGTGCCCGCTGACCGCCATCGCCGATCCCTTCGGAAAGTGCCTGTGACGAGGCGAAACCTACGGACGCCCGACGCGGCGCGAATCCCCGAAACACCCCAGTGGCGAACCGCGGAGACCGAGCCCCCGCGCCACGCCTCCCGGGCGTGACGCGGGGGAACCGGAACTCAGCCCGCGGGCAGCAGGCTCTTCATCTCGTCGATCTCGGCCTGCTGGCCGTCGACGATCCGCTGGGCCAGTTCCTTGGCCTCCGCGTTGCGACCCTGCTGCAACTCGGTGTTCGACATGTCGATCGCACCCTGGTGGTGCTTGATCATCATCACCAGGAACAGCGTGTCGAACTCGGCGTCCTTGGCGTGCTTGAGCTTTTCCAGCTCCGCCGAGTCCGTGCCGTGGCCGGCGTCGCCGTGGTCCATGCCCGGCATCCCGGTCGTGGCGGGCACTTCGGCACCCCAGTTCTTCAGCCACCCGGTCATGATTTTGATCTCCGGGTCCTGGGCTTTCTCGATCCGCGCGGCGAGGTCGAGGACCTTGGGGTTGGACGTGCGGCCTTCGACGAGCTTGGCCATGTCGAGCGCGCCGATGTGGTGGGGGATCATGCCGCGGGCGAAGGTGACGTCCGCGTCGTTGCGATCGCCGGACTGCGTGGCGGCGGCGCTGGTCGTGCTCTGCATCGTGCTCATGTCGTGGCCGCTACCGGTTTCGGAGCCGCAGCCGGCGAGCACGAGTCCGGTGGTCAGGACGGCAAGCGCCGCCCCGACCAGGTTCTTCCTGGTCATGGTGTCCTCTGTGAATGGTGTCCGACAAGGTCGTGTCCGTTGTGGACAGACCCTCACAACCTCAGGACGCAGAGGCTCGCCAGCAGTGCCGGTGCACCGCGTGGTCTTAAGGGAGGTGCGCGCAGCCTCGCCACCCGCGCGGCGAAGGTGTGGACGTTCGTCGAGTTCGCCAAGCTGTTTGCCGCGAGCAAGGTCAGTGCCAGCACCAAAGCGGCGGACAGGATCGCCAGGCACAGGTGCAGCAGGTCGTGCCCACCGTCCTGTGTGGGCGCGTGCTCGGACGTCCCGGCGTGCGGGCAGCAGTCGTCGACCGCGACCGCGGCACTCGCCGCCGCGTGGCCGCCGGGTTGCTGCGTGCTCAGGTGGTGCATCCCGACCAGCGCGAGCGCGACGGCCCACACGAGGACCCACCGCAGAGCTCGCGCACGGCTGAACACGCCGCCAGGATACACACCCCCTGGGGGTATCGGTGCCGGGGGTCCCCGACCGCGCGCCAATTCCGTGATTGTTTTTCGGGCTAAGCATTCTTGTGGCACTACTCCGCTCGGCCGCAGCGGGCTCACCTGCTAAACGTATTCGCGTTATTTTTAGCAATCGACAATGCCGTCCGAAACTTTTTCGTCGCACCTTGACCGAACGGAGATCGTCCTCCAGAGTTTGGAGAATGCGACCGGCACCCGCGCCAGTGGCATCCCTGTCCGTGTGTCCGCCTCCGGTACCGGGATTGTCCACGCCGACCTGACAAGTGTCCGCACAAAGGCCCGCTCGGCGCACGCGGTCGTGTGAATGTTGCCCGCGGTTCGCACCCACCTCAGCGAAGAGGAGCACGGACATGGTCGGATCTGGCCATCACCCGCCCACCGCCGTTCGACGATCCCGAGGGCGTCGCGTGGCCGGTGTCACCGCTGCCGTCGCCATGCTGCTCGGCGGGATGGTGGCGGCCTTCAGCGCGGCGCCCGCGTCCGCGGCGACCGTCGACACGACCGCCTGGTACGTGCTGATCAACCGCAACAGCGGCAAGGCGCTGGACGTCTACAACCTCGCCACGAACGACGGCGCCCGCATCACCCAGTGGACCCGCAACGACGGCAACCAGCAGCAGTGGCAGTTCGTCGACTCCGGCGGCGGCTACTACCGGGTCAAGTCGCGGCTGTCGGGCAAGGTCCTCGACGTGTCCGGCGCCTCCACGGCCGACGGCGCCGCCATCATCCAGTGGTCCGACCACGGCGGCAACAACCAGCAGTTCCGGCTCGCCGACTCCGACGGCGGCTACGTGCGGCTGATCAACCGCAACAGCAACAAGGCCGTCGAGGTGCAGGGCGCGGCGACCAACGACGGCGGCAACGTCGTGCAGTACAGCGACTGGGGTGGCGCCAACCAGCAGTGGCAGCTCGTCCGCGTCGGCGGCGGCACCACCACGACGACCACCTCGCAGGGCGGCGGGTGCTCGCTGCCGTCGACCTACCGCTGGACGTCGACGGGTGTGCTGGCCAACCCGAGGTCGGGTTGGGTGTCGCTCAAGGACTTCACCACCGTCATGCACAACGGCAAGCACCTGGTCTACGGGACCACGCACGACTTCGGCGACAGCTGGGGTTCGATGAACTTCGGGTTGTTCACCAACTGGT